>NZ_NUEU01000012.1:0-4580 GCF_002556365.1 Bacillus sp. AFS002410 | reverse complement strand
ATTCCTATTGAAATCATTTCGTTATAATCTCTCCAGAAATCATCTGTACCTAAAAAGAGAAAAACTCTCCCACCAGCTTGATTGCCGATGAATGGCTCTTGTTCAGTTTTAGATGCCTTCAGACATTCCCTCACAATATTCCCCTAGATTAGACTTCTCGAACTAGGTCAGTCTCCTCGAGGATGGATTTTCACCATCTGGATTTCATCATTTTATCTTTTATCCAGTCGTTTTACCGAAATGTCGTCTCTGTCTAGAAAAAATGATTGAAGGATGTCTAATTAGACCTCCTTTCCACAACGCTTTTTCTACTAACTATCTGCGTTTAAAATCTCAACTTCAAAGTGTGGCCGTATCTTCATACGTGGATAATCCTTTTCCCAATCGAGCTTTTTCCAAACGACTGGATGAAATGCTTTAATCCGCTCACCAATTTTTAAAAGGTCACAATTTGCTTCTTGCATGATTTTAATACTTTCACTTGCTTTTTTATCTAATTCATCGCTTAATTTCTTTTCCATCATTCTTACATAGTTCGGTTTCAATTGATGGTACGGTACACCTAAATCATACACCTGTAAATTTAATTTCACTTTGATATCTGCTGTTGGTGGTTCATTTTGTTTGGATGAAAGGTTAACACTCGATGTTCCTTTTTTCACGGAAAATCCATACGTCATTTTCTTTTCGGGACCCTGATTTTGTTCACTTTTTGGTAGATGTCCTACATTTCGCTGCCGTCCTTTATCTCTTCCACCTAACAACATCAACATCTGTACTTGCCTATCATTTAGTGTTGTGTTTGTATTTTTTCCATGATGAAATAGTTCTGCACCGATAAATGTAACACGTCCCTCTTTTAAGGACAATTTCGGAATGGCAATGTCATTTAGTGGTTCTTCTATCGATTGAACAAAGTTCATAATCGATACAGTGGGTATAATGCTGTTTTTCTCAAGACCGTGAGTGTAATAATAAAAATCTCTTGTATACCCTTTCTGTTTGACAAAAACCGTTTGAAATAATTCTGTTAAATCACCTTCTAAAATGACGATCGGAGAATTAATCGCTGCATACGGTGCATGTAACATGAAACCTAACTGCGAAACGACATCTTGATGTGCGAATGATTCACTCATTACATATGCGCCAGCATCGACCCCAAAAAACGGTGTATTCACTTGGGTTTGACCTTGCCCAATTGCTTCTTCAATGCTTGGGCCTTTTAAGACCACGTCTTCTGAAACTGGTTCGCCAGAGCCCTGTCCAGTACTTTGCAATTTGGACAAAAGGTAATGTACGTTTGCTTCCTTGTTTTTATCGTCCCAATCTAATCCAATTAGATCAACGATTTTGATTTTCCGCAGGGGTAAACGATCCCAACATCCTGTTAAAAGTGGTAATAGTAGTAAGAGGAACAATGCTTTTTTCAACTATTCCTCACCTGCCCACGAACAATGGATAATAGATAAAGGATGGTTGGTAAAATGCAAATAAAGACAACAGAAAAAATACTATGATAATCAAGTAATTTGGATTGCCACTGGCGATTTTCACAAAACAACGCTATCACATAAGAAATCACGCCGATAGGCCCAACAAGCCACTTATGATGTTTCATTTCTTTTTGTCCGATGCAGGAAAGAAATTTCGCCGCCATAAATAAATAAATAAATAAATAAAAACGGTAGCTAGTACGACGGATATCCAAATTGTAATAAAGACGATATCGATGTTATGCAGTACTGGCATACTGAATTTACGTAGGATAAATATCATTGGTTCGCTAATGGTCTTGAGTTGGTTTTCGCTAAAGTTATACGTAACAATAATCGCAAGCATCACATAAAAGATTGTTGTAATGAGGTTAGCAATCGAAGAAGCTACTAAAATCTCTTTTTTCTTTTGACAAACAACAAAAGGAAACGCATAAAGTAAGACATCATACCCAGCATACGTTAAAAAAGACGGACGTGAATCTTTTACGATTGCGCCTATACCATGAGAGCCAATTGGCAAGAAATGCAAAAATGTACCTTTCCCCACACCGCAAACGATGATAATTAATGCACAAAAAACAAACATGACCAGTATAAGTTGAGTAACAGTCGAAATCGTTCGAAACGAACAAGAAGCGGCATAAACAGATACAAGAAAAAATAATCCGAGTATCGCACTCCACGGAGTTTCAAATAATACCCACCGACTAATCACATCAGCATAAGTAACGGCCTCTGTTAAAAGTGATTCTATAAAGTAGAGCGAAAACAAAATAATCAACAATTTCCCCAGTGGTTTTCCAACAATTTTACAAATGTATTGTTGGATTGGTTCATTAGGATAGCGCTTTCCGAGTGCATAAATGATAAGAATTATGAGTTGTGCATACACTCCGCCTAGCAAAACAGCAATCCAACTATCGTAACCTGAATACTTCGATTGTTCATACGGAATCGAAAGGACATGAACACCGATTTGATTCATTGCGATAAGGCAGAGCAGTTGATTCGTTGATATTTTTTTAACCTGAATCATTTTACTCTCCACCTTTTTCTTTTTCTCTTGTTGTATCATTTGTCAGTGTTTCTTTCGGACGATTTTTTAAACTGCTGATTGGACCCCTGAAAACGGTATCTCTCAGTTCGCTCCCTTTAAATCCAAGATAAAAGTAAGGGATTCCAAACGTATCAATTTGTGATAGATGTATTGCTAATAAAAGAAATGAAACTTCTAATCCGATCATTCCGAAAATGGAACCCATAAAAATGAATGGATACGTTAAAAATCTTGTTGCATTACTCATCTCATACGTTGGTACCATGAATGATGAAATCGCAGTGACTGCAACGATCACAACCATCATATTTGAAATTAAATTCGATTGCACTACAACCGTGCCAATCACAATTGCACCAACTACTCCAATGGTTTGACCGATTAGGTTTGGGAGTCGCACGGTCGCTTCGCGTATAATTTCGAGCATTAATAACATGGCTATGGCTTCTAGTACTGGAGGCAACGCGACATATTGCGTCGAACCTTGAAGCGTTAACGCAATTTCAAAAGGGACGACACGCGGATCGAATGTCACCAAGGCTACATATAGACCAGGTAAACAAATTGCTAAAATAAAACAAAGATAACGCATTGAACGGATTGCGCTTCCCATTAACCAACCCATTTGATAATCATCGGTACTTTGAAAAAATGCCCAAAATGATACGGGTAAGACTATGGCATCAGGTGAACGATCTGTTAAGACGGCAATCCGACCATCCATCAAATTAGCACAAATTCGGTCAGGTCTCTCCGTTACGAGTAGTTTAGGGAATAATTTGAATCGTTTTTCATCAACTAATTCTTGCACGAACCCAGGTGCATCCATGTAATCGATATCGATTGCTTCGATTTTCTTCTCAATTTCCATTAATACGACTTCGTTTGCAAGCGAGTGAAGGTAAAGGATACTGACTTTCGTGTCAGAGCGACGACCAAGTGTAACGGTTTTAATAACAAGATCAGGTTGCCTGATAGCGCTTCGGATTAGATTTAAATTTGTATTCAGATTCTCATTTAGTGCACTACGAGAACCACGAAGTGCTGTTTCGTTTAGCGGGATCGTTACATTTCGTTCTTTTATTAATTCTGTTCCAAGTAGATAGACTTTTGCCTCTCCCTCTATTTGTAAAACCGTTTTCCCTTCGACGAGCGATTTTGTTGCATCAGATAACCGTGTGCTTTCATGGTAGTCGATGATCGATACGATTTCTTTTATTGAACCATTTCCTTTTTGCAATAGTGGACGAACGATATGTTCTTGGATTAATTTCGAGTCAACCATCGTATCTAAATAAAATAAACAATAATATCTATTTTCAACCAAGAAGTCAGTTGATCGAAAATCTGAACTATGAAACAAGTTTTCTTTTAATTGTTTTTTGCTGGTTTCAATTGACGATTCTATTTTCATCAATTCCCCCCTACTCTACTTTATTTTTAAATTTATTTTGTTCAATGAACAAGATTATATTCCTGGGGGATTTGGGGTAAATAAAAGAGGCCTCTATAAAAGAGACCTCGTATTCTTCTTGATTTAATAACTCCAACACTCTTTCTTTGCCTATATTAAACATCAATAGCAAGAGTAGCTCGTTGAGTAGTACTCGATAGTATCAAACCATCAAATAATTCAAGCTTTTCAGGAGTGTAATGTTGCTATAGATTAAAATGAACTTTTTTGCGGTTCATCTTTTATGGTTAACTTAGGTAATCTATCTATTTAATCACCTTAAACTCCTACTGTATTTTCACTTTCTTTATCTAATAATGTTCTTATATCTTTTTCAAATGATCCTGCAATATAGAAATTCCCATTCGAATCCATTATTTCTCGTTTAATGGTTCTTTCTAAAATATCCGATGAATTCTCTTCCGATTCTGCTTTGCCCCCAACAAGTGAAAGTAATCCTCCTGCATGTTCCTCTTTTTTACTTCTTTCGATAATTAACCATTTTCCATTTTTTTGAATTGCACCTTCTACATTAACTATGAACATATTTCCCACCTTAATTATTTAATAA
>NZ_NUEU01000011.1:0-10523 GCF_002556365.1 Bacillus sp. AFS002410 | reverse complement strand
TTCCTGGTACAAACATAGCTATTAAAAAGCAAAAATATCGTAGCACCCTTATAAAAGTCGATATATAAGTACTTTGATAATAATCTTCAGGAGATTGAAAGAATTGGATGAAAGTTGTTGGTAATATCATTATAAATGGACTGCCAGCAATTAAAAGAATTATACGACCTTCTAATAAATTACCAACAGCAGCGTCAGGTCGTTCAGTAAATATCGAGGTTGGGAAAAAAGTTTGTTGATCATTATGGATATATTTCTCTAGATAACTTGAATCAATAACGGCATCAATTTTAATTGAACTGATTCTTTTTTTTACTTCTTTTAAGAGTTCCTGATCAACAACACCTTGTATATACATAATTTCTACATCAGTCCTCGTAACTTCTCCTACTTTATATGTTTCTAATCGAAGTGCCGTATGCTGAATTCGATTACGAATCAGGGACGTGCTTGTCCTTAAAATCTCAGTAAAACTATCTTTTGGACCTCGTATAATGGTTTGTGTCGAAGGCTCAGTTATATCTCTCGATTGAACCATTTTTGTACAAGCAACTAAAAAATTGCATTCGTGATTTAATAATATAACAGTATCACCTATAAGGAGGGCTGTTAGAAGATTGGTATAACTAGATAATGATTTCAAGCTTGATACTGAAATTACACCTTTTAATCCATTTTCCAAATCCAATAACGAAATTTTAGCATTCGAACGCAACTTATTTAAATTTAAGCAAACAATTTTCTCAATAATACCGTCATTTACAACTTCTTCATTAGAAATTCCGTCAATACGAATGATTGCGTAAGAATGATCCATTTCTCTTCCAATCGTTTCCTGTCTGATTATGAGATCTGAACTATCACCTAAATCTGATTTGATTCGTTTAATATTTTCATTTATATCTTTACTCAAGGTCCGAGTCAGATCACTTTGAAATGGAATCTGGTTATTACTTACTGAACAATTTACTTGTTTATAGTTAAGCATTATTCACCATCCTCCATTTTTGAATTTAGAAATAATTTTTCCTAAAGGAGGAAAATTTATGTAAAAGGTAAAAAAAGGGCTTTTAAGTTTTTTACTTAAAAGCCCTTTTTTTGGCTAACGAATAAGATTATTAAAAAGCAATTCTTACTTTCCTTGCAAATTTTCTAAAGGGTTCTCCACTGACATAAAGTGAGCATACATATTATTATAGATACATTGATATTCCTATGAAATGTAACAGAACAAGTGCCATTTTCTAGATGATGTTTTCCGCCAGCGATTTCCCCAGGCTTATAATAAATACAGCTAATAAATACACATCTTAATATAGGATAGAGTCCTAAATCAAATGGAATTGCAGACAATGATAACTCATTATATGAAAACTCTTAATTTTGATCATTCATTAAAATTTTCCTAAAATAAATTATAAAAAGACTGATTCAAGAATAATAATTTTTGTTTTTGAACCAGTCTTTTTTAATTGTAAACTTTATCATTAAAACACTGAACCTGTTTTTTCAATGTTAACTTTAACCTTTATGTCAAATTGAACATTTTTATATTCTTTTTCCCAATCAATTTTCTTCCAAATTTCCGGATAGGAACTTGATAGTATCCTTCCAATTCCTAAAGCATCGCAATTAGCTTTCAAGAGGGAATTAGTTACAAATTCTAATTGTTTAGTGAGTTCGGATGCAAGTTCATTATTAAGCTTTTCTATGTTTATTTTCACGCCAGGTTTATTTGAGTAGTTTAAAACATCAATATTTAATTTAAGATCTAATTTACCTGTTATTTTTCGTGTAGATTTATTTACTTTTAATTTTAGATCTCTATTTACATTTGCTGTCTTAAATAAGACTGTGCGATTTTTGTCAAGATCAATAGCCATCTGACTAAACTTATCTAATCGATTCATTAAAAGTAATAATAAACTACTCTTTTCCTCTGATAAACTAATTCCAGTATACTTATCACCATTAAATAATTTAACTCCAGCAATAATTAGTTTATTTTTGTTATCAGTAGTGACGTAAGGTAATACAATATCCTTACCAGGATCAACGAGTTGAGGCCATGCAGTAAACACACTTTCATATGGAATTTCTGTAGATTTTTCTGCTGCTTGTAATCCTTTTAATATAACAAAAGCTATAGGACTCGTTTTAGGATTTAATGACAGAATATCGCTACCTTTCCCTTCTGCTATTATTACTTTAGATGAGACATATGCATTTTTATTGCGATAAAAGGCTTCCAATATTGGATGTATACCTTTTTTAGCTAATTCTTCGCCAATTAAGATAATATATGCTTTACTAACATCTACTTGCCCAGGTGTTCTTTTGTTTATATCTACACTTAGACCAGATATATTCTGTCGTGATGCTTGAAGTACTTCATCCTTAACCTCAAACTGACCTCCACCTTTATTTTGAATTGATAAAGTTCTAACCGATGCAAGTATTTTTCCATCTTCCGTTAAATCAAAACTTATTCCATTTATAAATGTTTTATTTACTAGTAGCGACTGATCCCAACACCCTGTTAATAGACATATAAGGGAAATAATAATTGTTATACTAACACTTTTCAAGTATTTTCACTCACTTTATATTTGTTTATAAGTACGGAAAAACAAAGCAGTATAAAAGGTAGTGCAAATACTACTATGTAACTTAAATTAGCAACAAATTTACTAAAGATATCTATTTTTTTTTCATCCATTGGAAGGATTGATATGCAATAAATTAATACCCCATTAATCCAAATAACTTTTTTATATGTCTTCACTTTACTAATACTTTTCACTGAAAAATATAAATACGCTATAACCGAAGTAGACATTGGCACTATCCATACAGATAAGAAAAGTAAATCTATCCGATCAACCATTTCATAAGATAGTCCTTCAAATAAAAATAATAAAGGGTCCCTTATCATAGGTAGCTGAGCTGGGGCAAAACTTATAAGACAAAGGAATATAAAATATGTGTAAATCGTTGTTATTGATAAATTACTTAATGTAACTGTTTTAAATACACCTTTTTCTCTATTTTGAATAAATGGATATATAAAGAGTATGCCTTCGAATCCTAACATTGAGACTAACGATTTATGACTACCAAGAAAAATATGTTTTATCCCTGAGCTCCCTATTGGAAGAATGTATTGAACATCTTTAGGTAAGTTGAAAGTTAATAAAGATAAAAATAATAATAATCCAATAAGGAATGATGCTAAAACAAAAAATCTGGCTATCACTCTTAACTCACTAATTGTTAAATAGATACATGCCATCAAGATAACCATAGAAATAATCCATATAGGTGTTAATGGTAATAACCATAAATTTATACATATTATAAATAGTTTTAGAGCTAGACTTCCTGTAAGAATAAAATAAAGGAAAATAAAAATATTACAAAACTTTCCTAAAAAGCGTCCAAAAACTTTTTGGATAATTTCAGGATATGTATCGTTCGGATATCGTCTAAGTAAGAGTATATAAACTATCAAAGTCAATTGAACAGCTATACCAGCTATGATGCTCGAAATCCAACCGTCTCCTTTAGCTATTCTTTGTACAGCATTTGGTAAGGAAAGTATCCCAATACCAAGTTGGGTTTGGACTATAAAGAAATATGCCTGAAATCTTGAAATCGACGTGTTTTTCGGTATCATTTTTTCTTCCACACTCGAGAGGATCCTTGCTGTAATAACTTTTTAGGTTTTGCATTCGTAGGTCTTGTATTAAGTTTCCATATAGGTAATCGAATAAATATATCCTTTAAATCTTCCTTCCTAAATGGTGCTAAAGGAGAAAAGTACGGTATACCGAAGGCTTGTAATTTACATAAATGCATAAATATACACATTAAAGTCAAGGTTATCCCAAAGAATCCAAAAATAGAGGCAGCAATCATAGTAGGAAAACCTAATAATCTAGCACTTGTCCCCATCTCGCTAACAGGAGCTACAAAAGATGCAATAGCAGTTAATCCAATTACAACTATCATTGTGTTAGAAACTAAATGAGCCTCTACTACTGCAGTACCAATTACAAGACCACCAACAATCCCGATGGTCTGAGCTATTGGAGAAGGTAATCGTATAGCAGCTTCTTTCAATAGTTCCAAGATAATTTGCATCGTAAAAGCTTCTATTAGTGGGGGAAAAGGTACAAACTCTAATGAGACTCTAATAGAATATAGAATACCCATAGGGAGTACTTCAGAATGATAAGAAACAATCGCAATATATATAGCTGGCAAACTAATCGCAATAATGAAACTTAAAACTCGAACAATCCGAAAAAAAGAACCAATTAACCAACGATGATTATAGTCATCAGGAGATTGATAAAATGAAAAAAAAGTTATTGGAAGGATTGCGACCGTGGGATTTCCGTCTACGATGATACATACTTTTCCTTCTAATAAATATGAAACAGCTCTATCAGGTCTTTCTGTATTTAATATTTGCGGAAAAGGAGTAAAAGGATTTTCTTCAATTAATTCCTCTAAAGATCCAGTTGATTGAAGATGGTCAACATTAATCAATGAAATTCTTTTCTCAATCTCTTCGACGAGCGATCTATTAGCAAGGGAGTCTATAAATACCATAGCTACTTTCGTATTTGTGATGTTACCCAGTACAAAATATTTCACTTTAAATTGATGGCTTCGTATCCTTTTTCTCAATAAGTAAACATTTGTATTTAAACTTTCAACAAATCCATCGTGGGGACCATTTATAACTTGCTCATTTTCTGGTTCCTGAATGGATCGTCCAAGACTTTCGGGAGCAGCTGCCAATAAACCAAAGGAACAATTCTCTCTTAAAATAAGACAAAATCCATCCAGTAAACTTTCACCTATAGTCGAAATCTTAGAAGACTTTTTCATTTCATATACTTTAATTGTATTTTCTTCTTCTCCTGTATTTTCCTTTAATAAGGGTTCAATAATAAATGATTGAAGAGATTCTTTATTAACCATCGTTTCCAGATACATAATGGCATAGTGAAAGTTATTACTCTTAATTTCAGTTAATATCAAATCTTCGGTTTGTGCTAAATATATTTTGATTTGTTCTATATTTTCTGAAAGCTCATTAGTAATATTCCCATGAAATCTTTCTGTTCTAGTTTGCATAATGTTACTCCTTATCGAACTATATAACTTAATTCTTTCCACAAAAAATACTGTGTATACAAAAACAAAATCAGAGTATACTAAATTACTCATTTACCAAATAATTATTAGAAAACTCAAAAAAAAAACAATATGTACCTTTTAGTGATAAAGTATAAGGGTTTATTTTATAGTTAATTTTTTTAAAAAAGGGTTTGTGAATCGAATAATAATTTAGAAGCTTAATGTTTTTCAAACTGTTCCTATATTCGCGAAATAATCCTAAGAACATCATAAAAAATATTACTATCTAATACAGTTAAATTTTCAACATTTTATAAAAACAAAAAAGCCCAAACCTAGATATTTCCTCCAATCTTAAAATTGTATTAGGTCTTTTTTATATTTCTTAATTTCAAAGCGCTTTAAATATATTAATAATCAGTCGTTCATTCTCCTGTTCACAAAACTTTCCAAATGATAACGACAACAAAAATATTGATATAAACAATAAAAACAACAACAATGCCAAAGATAATAAAGTATATGTTAATGATAACAATGATGTTGTTGTTGTTAACGTTGATGTTAATTAGATGACAATTTAATGCATATGAAGCTATTCACTCAAACGTAGAGCAGGCTAGAAGTAGCTGATAAAATATTCATGAATATAAAAAAGAATTATCCGAAAAATCAATTACTCATTACCCCATCTTCCAATCTATAAACATGATGTACTTTTAAGTAAAGAGTTCCATTAAAAGACCTTCTAAATGAGGCTCCATTTCCGCACTTATCACAAATACCGTATACTCGGAAGGTAATTGATTTCCAAAGCGAACTTAAAGTTGTGTTTGTTGAATTTAATTGTAAGGAAATTATTAAGGAAAAAATTAGTTTTCGTTATCTTCTAAACAAAAAAATAGCAGAAGGATTGTCCTATCTGCTTTTCTTTAATTTATGAATATTCTCTTTCATTTTTTCATTTAGCTTCATTAATTGACTGTTACTTCTATCTCTCTTTGGTGCTGTTGAAGGCTTATCCAATAAGTATGGACTTTTCTTTCTTTTGTCTGCCATATTTATCTCTCCCATACAATGGTTATTAAACTATATTTTCTGTATGGTCTAAATATGATTTTTTTAAACAAAAAGAGCAGAATCATTTCTGCTCTGCTCTCATAAACCTAATTTTCATATCGACTATGCTTCAAACGTTCAACCGCTTTATCGCTTCTCTTAAATAAATCCTTTGTATATAGTGATGGAGAAGTTCGTGGAACCGTTCGAGTAGACTTTTCTAATAAAAAAGGAGACCTTGCTTTAGCACTACGTCTTTGTCTTGTACTTTCATTCTTCTTTTCTACTATTCTCTCTTCCATAAAACCACTCCTTGCTTATGTATTTATCATTATGTTATCAGACTTACACTTTTTCTTCTACTACTTTATAAATTAGGAAAAAACTATTGTTTAAGCCAACTATGTATTGTAGATAGACTGATAAGATTATCAGGATCAATGTCAAGAACATCTTTTTCAGAATCAACAGTAATCACAACAGGATATATTCTTGCCATAAACGGAATTAATGTTGTTTTAGCGTCAAAGTGCAATACATCATTATTTTTTAATGACTTTATTTCATCATCCGTCAGTTTTATTCCAAGTGTTCCTGTAAGTTCCTGTTTAAAAAGCGCTGTATCATCCATATTGAAAACAGTAATTTCTTGCCTACAAGTGTCTCCATATACGGCAAGGAAATCTTCTAAACTACTTCGATATGATTCTATATCAGACCAATTTTCAGTTTTAAATCTGGAGCTATCAATTGCATCTAATATATTAATAAACTGCTCAATCCTACCTTGCGTTCTTGAAATAACCTTCTTCATTTCCTCATTCACGCTTTCCATATCGTTGATAGGTTCCATTTCTGCCCCTGCAAATTTCTTTAGGCCCGGAGTTAAGAAAAGAGCTAAATCAACAAAAATAAACATTCCTGCTATTAACGTATAACGTTGCCATTCTTTTATCTCAAAACCATTCTGATTGAGTAATAACACAATTCCTACAATGAAAAAGAAGTACCACGTTTTACGCAAGTTTTGCCGATATTTCTTAAAGAATTCAAAGAATGCCCAACTGATATATAAAATAATACCTGATATTATAACGAGAATGATCCATTTATATTCCTGAATAAACGAAAATATTGAATTTCCCCATTTAAGTTTTAACCAAAAAGAAACTGCTATGACGACTACCAAAATAACGATTTTTAAGAATATCTTAAAACCATCACGCTTAAATAATTTTTGTTTCCTACGATTTGCCATAGTTCACCTCCAAATCTTTATAATTTAGTTCATTGACTTTCACTTTATTGCAATTACTATGTTGCTTTATATCTCTACAAAAGTACAAAAAAAAACGCGTGTGGCTTTGAAGAAACGGTTAACCTTCGGATATTCATAAGATTATGTAAATCCCTCTTATAACATTATATATTTTAATAGAAATTCAGAGAATAATTTTATTATATAAGTAACCCCTCCAAATTTTCCATTAATTTATTTAATTTTAAACTTTTAAGAAATCTATTTATAAAATTACTAAAATAAAAGCTATGACTATATTTAAGGATTCTATTTCATTTGTAGCTCGTATTGATTAATATACTTCAGGTGCATTCCTGTTTTTAACATGTGTTTTATTTCAGAATTGGCATAAGTACCTGCTTGTATTTCCCTGGAGTTAGGTATTGCTCCATACCAAGTTTGTGATTAATCTAGAAGCCCTCATTTTAGAATATGAAAATGATATTGATTTTTCACATATTGGTTTTCCAATCAATTGGAAAGAACATTTAACAAATTCAAACCGCATTCGTCAAAATAGAGAGTGATTAAATATCCTATTAAATTGGTACATCTTTTTAGCACCAACTTCCATTATTGATTACCTACTTGCTCATGAGCTTGTTCATTTAAAACTTATGAGCCATTCAAAAAAGCATACTGGGATATCTTACGAGTGCTGTTACCTGATTATGAACAACGAAAAGACTGGTTACGAATTAGCGGAGGAACTCTAAATGTATAAAAATAGCCAGAAATCACAATGGATTTCCGGCCATTTTTATAATTAAGTCATTTTGTGAAGTTTTGGATGCCTGGTATTTTACCAAATATCAATACGATTCTTTAATGAAATTGATACAATCTCTTACCGAATCTACATCCCCTTCCATATATCTCATCAGCAACAACAGAAAACGCTTACATTTTTTTAAAAACTTTGCTAAAGCCTTTCAAAAAAAAGTGTCATAGTAAGTAAATTGATATGTAAGTCTTACCTTTCGCTTAAGCATCAATAACTTTATAATTTTTATGTGCTACAACCGTTCTATTTCCTTCAAACTCTAAAAACGACTTGTTTTCTACTATATTCACAATTACTGTATTTTCATTGACCTTCACAACGATCCCTTTGATTCCATTTTTAAAAAGGATATGATCACCTAATTCTGCAATCTTTTTTGTCTTGAACATCGTGTAATTTCCTCCAATCAAGTAAGTACATGTTGTTAAACCTTATCATATCACTTTTTGCGATTTTATTAAATGTTGGTGATAATGTATTTTCTCTTAGCCTAATGAATTCCTGAAAAGAAAATTATCGGTTCTTGTGCTTATATTATTTAGTATATCGTAAATAAGTAAAAACGCTGAAATGCATCAAAATTACTATCATTATCTGATGTTCTTTTAAAAAAGGATAACAACAATATTGATATCGATGATGATGACTATCTTCGAAATCTTGCTTCATTACACTAAAAATTGAATACTTCTCAATTTCTCATGTTAAGTTATTTAAATAACCTTAAAAGTCCAAAAGATCCGAAGGTAATAAACTAAAGAAAACCTTACAATACTAGCTTGGTATGAAGAACAAAATAAGAAAGGTTATAAGTAATAACTTGGTCAAGAAAAAATCTTGAGTTTAAAGCTGAAATGAATAAACGAGTATTTGAAGTGATGACTCGTCAAGATGGAATTTCGATACAATAGACGAAGCATTACATACGAGATTCCATGTTTAAAATATTGTATAAAGGCTTTGTAGAATTCCATCGTATGGGTGAATGTTATGTAACATAAACAATTTGGGCGGACTCTACTTTTGAACAGGAAGAGTCTACCCAATTTACTTTTCTTCACTAAATAAAAAAATCTTTTTTTCGTTATTTACTTAAATTTCGAACATAAACCACTATTCTAACCTACTTTACTTTCATCTACAGCGTGTTGCCAACTTGGGTAGTAATACAATGCACTCCGCATTAAATCAGGATAATTTTGCTTTACCTCTTTTTTACGTAGAGTATTACCTTCGTTATGTAACTTCTGGATCTGAGTAATGACTTCCTTTGATGTTAATTTGACATCCATTCTTCATTCCTCCCTTTCAAAGTTATCAAGATGATCTTTCCCTTTGGCTAACAATTTGAAACTATTAACATAGTTAAAATTCATCACATCTATGTTTCTGAAAATTCTAACATATAGTATGGTTATTGTGAAGTAACTTACTCCTGTCAAGTATTAAACAAAACAAACTACCTACCCTAGAACTTTTTTGATATTACTTTCGGCCCGTCAACTGGCCAACGAACTCGACATCATCGATTTTCCATCCTTGGCCTTTTATATAAATCAAGGACGTTTTAACAATGACGGTTTCTGTATTACTGACATCATTAAACTCTGTACTTAGCTTAAATTCATTAAAGAACTCAGCTTCAGTCCTTGAAGATTGGTATTCAAAGGGCTTTAATCCTACCAATGAGGATTTCACCGATTGATCCCCATTCGGAATTTTCAAACCTGCGGGGTGTGTTGCCTTATATCCCTGATCGGTCATGAAGGATTTAGTGTTTTGATATCGTTCAGCAATCGTTTGGTAGGTGAAGAAGTTTTTTAGAAATGCTCGGTTTACCTCTAATGCGTCCGTATTTTGGATATAGGTTAAAGACGAAATTTTATCTTCATAGTGTTTTTGGTTGGACCTGACCTCTTGTAACTGTGTGCGTAAACTGAACACATACACCTTCAAAAGAATATGATTAACTTTACCTAAGTCTTCTTTATTTTTTTCATTTGAGATTATTCCTTGTAGGAATAGAAGAACACCTATAATTATCAGTCCTAATCGAATTAACCAGTTGTTCACTCCATTAATCCTCCTGATAGTTTTTTCCACTCTTATGTTTAATAATAGACTAATTATACAGTTTATATCGACTTCTGTAATTTGGGGTAATTTCGCCTTTTTTCCTCAAAAATTAAATTATTCTTATTCAACTAGTGCATGCGTTCGTATTATAAG
>NZ_NUEU01000010.1:0-1620 GCF_002556365.1 Bacillus sp. AFS002410 | reverse complement strand
AACTATCCTGAAAATTACTATTGGTAAAAGTGGATTTTTGGCAACACGAAACTAAGCCCCAAAAGATCCATTTTTAAAATAGCTCTAGGCGCTCGTTACTTATTTATTTTTTAAAAAAATTACGCTATTGCTTCAACTGTAACCTTACATCCAAGAGTCTCTAATCGTTTAATAGATTGCTTGATCACGATTTCTTTCTTTCGTCGATCAAAGTAATCTGCACCCAACTCAATATAGGGTACTCTTCTGTTTAACATGTGATAAGCAATTGTTAATATGGTATGTCCAACCGCAACTGCTGCGCGTTTTTTTCCAATTCTTGCTGCTAACCGTTGGTATTGTGATGATAGATAAGTGTTTTTTGTCCTCGCTGCTGAATGTGCTGCTTCAACAAGTGCTGCTCGTAATTTTTTATTACCTTTTCTTGTCTTTCCAGACTTTTTTTTTCCAGCACTTTCATTGTTACCTGGAACCATTCCAGCCCACGAACATAAATGGGGAGCAGATGGAAATTGATTCGAAATTTCCATGCCAATTCCTATTTCAGCCAAAAGTTGTTCAGCGTGACCTCTACCTATTCCTGGAATAGAATCAAGTAGTTCAATATCTTCTTCATAAGGTTGCATACGTTGTTGGACTTCTGCACTTAACAGCTCAATCTGTTGATCCATAAAATCAATGTGTGAAAGTTGGGTTTTTAACATCATTTTTTGATGGGGTCCAACGGATCCTATTAATGCACGTTCTAAATCATCCTTTTTTTTCTTCAAGCTTCTTTTAGCTAGGCTTGATAATACTTGTGGATCATTTATACCGTTAATAATAGCTTCAATCATTGCTCGACCAGAAACACCCATAATGTCAGTCGCAACCGAAGAAAGTTTTATATTGGCACCTTCGAGTACTTTTTGGATTCTACTAATCTCCCTAGCTCTTTCTTCAATAAGACTGCGGCGGTATCGAACTAATTCACGTAGTTCTCTCTGTTCGCGATTAGGGATATAACTATGTTGAAGAAGACCATGGCGAAGCAATTTTGCAATCCATTCTGCATCTTTCACATCAGTTTTACGTCCTGGTACAGCCTTGATATGAGCAGCATTTACAACCATCGGTTGTAGTTCCTCTAGTTCTAATAGATTATAGATTGGTTTCCAATATACACCTGTACTTTCCATTGCAACATGAGTACACTGTTTACTTTTGATCCAGTCTATTAAATTGAAAAGATCAAATGTCATGGTACCAAATGTTTCAATTTCTTTTCCCTTTGGAGTAATCGCGCAAGCGGTAATACTCTTTTTGTGAACATCAAGTCCACAACAGCGATTAAATACAACATCCATTGTAAGTATCCTTCCTAGACTGAAGTAAATTAAGGCTGGTGCAACAACCATATATGATTAATCTATCCTGCGTGCTTCTCATCAGAGAGCAACAATTTGTGGTGCACCTGGTCGAAGTGAATCAGTCTACCATGCGGGCTTAAAAGCACCATAGTCGAACGACCTTCCTTATCCAGCCATAGTAACAGGATTGACAGTTGGAATAGGAACTAGACTCGTATTAAAAACATTTTCATTCATTTGATGGTGCCGCGAACGCGGCATGGGAGTCTAC
>NZ_NUEU01000022.1:0-147108 GCF_002556365.1 Bacillus sp. AFS002410 | reverse complement strand
CTACGAGTGAATGGCTAGTTTTTTACTCGACGGGAATCCCACCCGTTATATGATACGACCTAGGCTCGGCCGCACAAGCATGCGTTAGTTCAATAACTTTCAGAAATATGAACTATTTTTTGAATAACTAAATTAACCTCTTTGTTATCTTTAATTACGCTTCACCTTCAATTGGTTCAATACTCGGAAGAACGCCACTTGTTCGATATCTCCTCAATATGATAAGGTGTCGTTCTGCAGCATCCACCTATTAAACGTGCACCTGCTTGGTACCATTCTTCAGATTGAATATCCAACACATTACATTGTTCATGACCATTCCATGTTTTTGTTTCTGGATTATAAGTTTCACCAGAGTTTGGATAAACAATAATCGGTTTTTTGGTGTTTGCCCTCAACTCTTGTATTGCACCAGTCACAACGGTTACTGGCGCACAATTGATGCCTATCGCTACAATTTGTTCACTTTTCTCAAAAACTCGTGCACACTCTACGAGTTTCATACCTTCACTAATCTCTTTCTCATTTTTTAACGAAAAGGAAAGCCACGCATATGTTTCTGGATACTCACGTAATAATGTATCTAATACTCTTGCTTCTTGCAAGGAAGGGATCGTTTCAAATGCCAATAGATCTGCACCTGCTTCAATTAACGCTGACATTCTCGAACGGTGAAAGTCTGCTAATGTTTTATCTGTCACACCATAGTTGCCTACATACTCTGAACCATCTGCAAGGTAAGCCCCGTACGGCCCAACCGATGCAACAACCAATGGTTTAGGCCTATTCGTTTGCTTATTTTCCTTCCAAAAATCATCTCTTGCCCTTCTTGCAAGTAACACCGTTTTCTTAATTAATTCCAAAGCTTCCTGTTCTTGTATTCCACGCGCGGAAAAACCACTAATAGTAGCTTGATAGCTTGCTGTTATGGCACAGTCCGCACCAGCACGAAAATAGTCCGAATGAACCTGATAAATAAGTTCCGGATTTTCTAGTAACACACGTGCCGACCAAAGGGGATCGTCCAAATTACATCCATGCGCCTCCAATTCTGTAGCTAATGCTCCGTCAAGAAGCATAATGGAATGTTGGGATAAAATAGCATCAATTGGATTGACTTTGTTCGACATAATCTACGCCCCTCTTTTTTAAATTTTTTGTTAGATAATAACTTCCATAGCAAAACAAAATAAACGGTATGCCGCAATATAAGGCAATTCTCTGTGTTGGATCGAATGCAATTCCAATACACGATGCCAGACAAAGGATAAAAGAAGCAATTGGTACTAATGGATACAGTGGTGTGCGATAAATCAAGTCCTTTTCAGAATTTCCTTCTTTCAAAAATTGTCTGCGAAATAGGAACTGGGAAGCACTAATACTCATCCAAACTACAACTACTGCTAGACCGGAAATGGAAACAAGTACGATATAGACAGTATCTGGTGCCACAATACTTGAGAGCAAAGCCAAAGCCCCACCCACCATGCTGAAAATGACGGCGTTAATTGGAACACCTTGCTTCGTCATTTTTCCAAAAATCGGAGATATCGTATTCTTATTAGCAAGTGACCAAAGCATTCTAGAAGAGGCATAAAGGCCTGAGTTTGCCGCAGATAAAATAGCTGTTAAGATAACGAAATTCATTATGTCAGCTGAATATGGCACCCCAATTCGTTCTAGAACTGCAACAAAAGGGCTCTCTAATACACCAGCATCGGAAATAGGCAATAACGCAGATAAAACAAAAATCGTTCCTACAAAAAAGATGATCAATCTCCACAGAGTAGTTCGAATGGCCTTCGGTATCATTTTTTCCGGGTTCGCGGTTTCTCCAGCTGCAATGCCTATTAATTCTGTTCCCGAAAAAGCAAAATTAACCGCAAGCATGGTCATTATAATGCCCGTAGCACCATGAGGAAATAAACCTCCACTTGTAAAATTAGAAAATAATGGTGCTGCTTTTGAATGACTCATCGGAAGAAACCCTAGCATTGCCGCTGCTCCTAAAACAATAAAAATCACAATAGCTATAACCTTTATCGATGAAAACCAAAATTCGGATTCGGCGAAAAATTTAACAGTCATGACATTTAATACAAAGATCAAAATGGCAAAAATAGCACTCCATATCCAAACATTAATCGATGGAAACCATCGCTTCATAAGTAATCCTGCGGCTGTAAATTCAGAACCTAAAGCAACAGTCCAAGTTAACCAATACAACCAGGCTACTGTATACCCTGTAGCCGGTCCAATGTATTTAACTGCATAACTGTGAAATGAGCCAGTTTCAGGCATATGTACGGAAAGCTCTCCTAAACATAGCATAACTAGATAAACCACTAGCGCACCAATCAGATAGGATAGTATTGTTCCAAACGGGCCAGCTTGTTGAATAGTGTAGCCCGAGCTTAAGAATAAGCCAGTTCCAATCACCCCACCAAGTGATAGCATGACTAAATGACGTGCTTGCATGTTCCTTTGAAATTCTTGCCCATTTTTGTTCCCCATTCCTACTCTCCTTTAGTTACTATCCAGAAAAAACAAAAACGCACTCTAAAAAAGAGTGCGCTACTGACAAATAAAAACGAAAGCTCTCATCTATCAGGTTATCACCCGCTGGAATTAGCACAGTGTCTACTTAAGTAGACCTGTTGCTGAGGCTTCAAAGGGCCAGTCCCTCCACCTCTCTGGATAAGAAATATTTTTTTTTATAACCATATCAATCCATTCGATAATTGTCAAGATAATTCTGTTTTTTAAAAAAATTATTAATTATTAACTTATTATCATATCTTATGCAACTAATCTGCCATTTTGTTGAATAAAAAACGGCCGCCGAAGCAGCCGATTGTTATTGAACTAATGCACTGCGTTAGCTCAATAAGACTTTACATATTTCTGAAATCATAGGTTTCACTGTTGATATTAATTTGGTTCTGATTCACTAATATTTCTTTATTATTGATCCATTGAATACTAAAAGGTTCACCTGGTAACCACAATATAAATCTTTCTTTTTCCTTCTTGTCTTTAGAACTCAACTGACCAATATAACTATAATCTGACTTCATAAATACTCCGCCATTTAAATAAATCGTTAGTTTATGTTTCTTGTCAGGAGATTCAATTTGTTTAATTATATCAAGGTTTTTAACATTGACATCCTCCAATACTGTAATTGAGTTTGTCTGATTAGAATTTAAAAAATAAAAAGCACTAATGCATACAGAAATTACAATAATAGTGTATATGACTACTTTTCGTTTAATCATAATTTAAAATTCTCCCTATAAAAATTGATATCTAAGTATATTCATTTCTATCTAGAGGAAAATTTTCCCTTCTTTTTGCAGATTATTTAACTATATTTCTAAGCCTCTTTCATCTATCTAAACTGCCATTTTGTACAATAAAAAAAGACCGACAATATCATCGATCACGTTGTTCAACTAAAGCATTGTGTTAGTCGTATAAGAGTTCATTAAATTTCCTCTAGTTGATTTTTAACTCCTTTTTCTTTCCGGTAATGATCATAAGCAGCTTTTACTTTATCAGTTTCTAGTGTATCTTTTGAAAGTCTTTTATAAATCATTACTAATAGACCAATAATAGCACCTAAAAATATTGAAAGTGTAAAACCAAATGCATTATACTCGTCAAATCCACATTTTACTAAAAGTATTAAAAGTAAATAAAAAATTATGGGTGATAATACTACATATTTGATAATCTTTTTCATTTTTTTCTCCTTAAGTATTAATTTACTAGATATTATTCGGCATGATTTACTGAAATCCCTGTTCCATAAACTTCCATGTACTTGAATAAGAAAATCATCCACTTAAACAGAGGCAAATTAAAAAAAGAGAAGCATCTACATTCAAATTGAATGCAGAGCTTCTCTTTCATATTGTTTTTAATAGGGTAGTAGGGTCCTCTTAAAAACTATATCCTTTTATTTTCAAAAATTAATCTGTTTTGCAGTTCTTACTTTATCCTCCATTTCTATATGATCGTCTGAGTATGTTTCGGTTACCTTATCTTGACAACTCCAACAATTACTGCGATTTCGCTCCATAATGGATAATTCTTCATTACATTCTACACAACAATCGATCCCATCAATGTCTTTTTTAAATTTGCACATGTATTTTCCTCCTCAATTAAATTATGTTTATGATTAAATGACTTGTTCACCGATATTTACAGTAGCATTAGTTTGTTTCGCTGGGCGTACTGTAATCCAAAATAATAATCCAAAAACAAACATAACTAATGCGGTTATTAGGAACCCATATCCATACCCAATTGCCTCGGATGCAGACTTTTCTATAAAGTTGCCGAATATTACTGGGGCAATAATACTTGTTGAACTTGATAGAGCAACATACGTCCCTTGTGCTTTCCCGATATTTTTAGGAGAAAAGAACTCCATAAGCATTGCTGGTGCGAGCGATAAAATCACAATCGCAAAGCCCGGTGCAAGGATGAAGCAAAAAATGGCAATACCACTTGAATCCGCGATACTTCCAATGTATAAACAAATACCTGATAAAACCATTGAACTACCTGCAAGATTTATTCTGCTCCTGCGAATATCTCCTGTTTTGCGATAAATACGATCGGAAATTAGGGCAACTCCAATTTGACAAATAGCAGCAAAGAGGAATGGTAAAGATACTGCCAATTTTAATGTTTTGCCTTCAAAATGTTGAATTTTTGAAAAATATGCTGGAAACCAAACCGATTGCACAGACAATAGCCAATAAGCACATCCTGCACAAATTACCGTAAACATAAAATTTTTAGAGAAAATATGTGGAAAAAACTGCTTCCATGAAACTTTGTTAGGGATTACTGTGTTTTGATCCTGTTGTTCATATGTAGGCATCCCAATATCTTTTGGACTTTCCTTTCCGAAAAACATCCATAAAAGTAGAACAATAAACCCTACCGTACCCATCGCTACAAAAGCAGCTCTCCAACCATGTTTATTGATTAAGGAGATTAGTATTGGAGAAGCGATTGCCGGTCCGATTGTTGCACCAAATAAAACTGCACCAAAACCAATACCATGTCGATGTTTTGGAAACCATTTACCTATTATTGAAGTTGAAATAGAAATAGCTGGACCTTCTCCTGCTCCTAAAACCATTCTTGAGAACATTAATAGAGAAACGCTTGATACTAAAGGTGTTGTAAATTGAACAACTAACCATACAAGCATAATCCAAGTAAACATTTTTTTCGTATTTCTCGAATCAGCTAAGCCACCAAGAACAAAAGATGATATCGTAAAAAACCAAAAAAATGAACTTCCAACCACACCCCATTGGGATGGATTTAAATGTAATTCTTTCATTACAGGTACGGAAACTAAACCAATGATAATTTTATCAACTTGGTTAACCATACCCGAAGCAACTAGAATTAATAAAATAATCCAAGAATATTTTGGTGTGTTCAAATAGATCTTCCTTTCTCACCTACTTAATGTTTGAACATCTTTTACTAGACAACTCGTCATGTAATAAAGCGCTTACATAATATAGCATCATTTTCTCCATTAATAATCTACCGTGTTGACCATCCTCCCTTTTTCTTTTTAATAGCTTTAAAATAGATTGCGACATTTATTATATTCATTATATTCATAATTTTCAGTTAAATAAAATTAAACTTTTTAACTTACATGTCAATACTACTAATATACGGAATAATACTTCTCGATGAAAAATTTAAAATCCAACTTGTATATTAGCACAATTAAACTACAAATTAAAATCTTTAATTTTATATAAATATTATTTATAGGTAGAATTAAAGTAGAAACTAAAGTAAATCTTTTAGATTATTACTAGTGAATGAGAACTGGAGGCTAAACAATGGACTTAAAATTATCGGGAAAAAAGGCACTTATTGTTGGCGGTAGCCGTGGTATTGGGAAAGCTGTTGCACGCCAACTAGCTCTAGAGGGCGTAGATTGCACAATATGTTCAAGAAATGAATCCACATTAAGAATTACAGCAGAGGAGCTTACCCAGGAAACAAATCAAACGATTTATCCAATCGTCGCTGACACTACAGATCCAGACTCTATTATCAATCTAGTAGAAAAATCAGTAGAAGTAATGGGAAGCATCGATATATTAATTAATAGTGGTGCCAGAGTTGGTGGACATGAGCCTGAGGATTTTAATAGTATTAAAGAAGAACTTATTTTAAAAGATTTTGAAGAAAAATATATGGGCTACTTCCGCTGTATCCGCGCTGTCGCTCCTTATATGATTGAAAATAAATGGGGACGGATTATTAATATTAGTGGACTAGCTGCTAGAATTGGTGGTAACTACTTTAGTTCTGGACCACGTAATGCATCTGTCGTTCATTTAACTAAATCTGCGTCAATGGAATTAGGAAAACACGGAATTAATGTGAATGCTATTTACCCAGGGGTTGTTGATACAGAAGCTTTTAGAGACCGTGTCTCCAGTAAAGAAGCTATAAAACAAGTAGAAGCTCTTAATTCTCTTGGACGCTTAATTACATCAGAGGAAATCGCTAACGTGGTTACCTTCCTTGCCTCTCCATTATCTGCATCAATTACTGGTGAAGTAATCCCGGTAACTGGCGGCATTGGAAATACAGTTTATTTCTAAAAAAGTTTATACATAAGAAACGAGCCTCTTACTTCCACGAGGCTCGTTTTTTTAGTACTCTAGCGAATAATTTGCAGTACTTAAGAAATGATTTATTTTAGAAACAGTTGATTCTATGTTGTTAGGAAAAATAGCCATATGGGCAAAATAGCCGTGGATCATTCCCGTTTCACAAGCATATTCAACATGCACATCAAATTCTCTCAGTCGTCTAGCATAAGCCATTCCTTCGTCACGGAGTACATCATTTTCCGCAGTAATGATTAACGCCTGTGGAAGTCCACTTAAATCACTTGCAGTCAAAGGAGAGGCATACTCATTACTACTGTCTTCTTCATTCTTTAAATAATGATTTCGAAACCATATTAGCTGTTCTCTATCTAAACCAAATCCTTTTGCAAACTTTTGATGTGATTCTGTATTGAACTCAAGATTCGTCGGAGGATAAATTAAAACCTGCGCAGTAATGTTGGGACCTTTTCTGTCTCTTGCAATCATCGTCACAACCGTCGCAAGATTCCCCCCTACACTATCCCCTCCAACAATCAATTTAGAGACATCTCCGTTAAAGGAAGTCCCTTTTTCATAAAACCATTTTAATGCTGTATATGCGTCTTCTACTGCCGTCGGGAATTTATACTCAGGCGCAAGACGATAGTTAACGGATACTACAATACTTCCCGTTCGATTAGCAATTAATCGGCAGCTAGCATCGGTTGTATCAATATCGCCAAGAACCCATCCTCCACCATGATAGTATATAAATATTGGAAAAGGGCCTTGTCCTTCTGGTATATATACTCTACACTTTATTTCTTCATTCCCGCTTACTGGCACCATCAAATCCTCTACCTTAAAAAGCGGTGCTAGTTCTATAAGAGGGCGTGGTAAATTTGATAGCATTTCTCTTACAATCTTAGGTTCCATCTCATGAATAGCTGGCATCTTTTTGATTCCCTGTAAAAACAACTCTGCTTGTGGATCTAAATTTACCAAAGAACATCATCCTCACATTTTTTATTTAACAGTTATTCCAGATTTTTTCGCGTATCGAAAACCGTAAGAATTAGAAAATGGTGATTTTATTCACGACTAAACCTTTGAATAAAATCACCAAATTGTTTATCTTCTTATAGGTGCTCCACCAATATAAAATTCGAAATCCGGTGCAATTTTTCGTCCATTTGGCATCATTAACCATAGCCTTAATAAGTAGCGTTTTTTATGGTCTTCTTCGTAATCTTCAAAATGAGTACGTGAATGAAAAACAGTATAATTATTTACAAATTGCATGTCACCTGGTTCCATCATCATATCAATATGGAAGTTTTTATCATGAGTAAGCGAATCGATAAAATCAAATGCCTTGATTTCCTCTTCTGTTAAATGAATACCTGTTTTCAATTGAGCTGATTGAACATATTGACGAATATATCTGCAGCTTAATTTACGATCGTAATAGCTAAAGATTGGTGAATGAACTACTGGAGATTGTCCAGCCGTTTCTTCTCCACGAAGGTCATGGGCAAATGAACGATATAGAATTTCCAAATACTCTGGATGCTTCTCCAAAATTTCATTATAAATGGACATTGCACTTGCGATACTGCTTAGACCACCAGCTTTTGCTTTGCGGAGGCATAGTAATCCAACGACATCAGCAAGATCTGTATGATAATCAAGATGCACATTCGTTTGGTAGCCACGCACTTTTGTGTTATCGTTAAAATCTTTACCTACATTTTTAATATGACCTAGAAGCTCCCCGCTTTTACTTTGGATAATCGGTAGTCCTAAATGTAGTCCAAGTCCCCAATAAATGATACTCGCTTCTTCGTCTGTATAACGGTCCATTGGCAACCCACGAATTAATAAAAACCCTCTCCCATTCTCTAACTCATCAACAAAGTACTTCACCTCATCAACTAATTCAGGAATTGGAAAATCTTCCTTTTTAAAATCTGGTGCTTTTAGGCCTCTTTGTTGAACTTGTAATACGGCCTTCTCAAGAGTAGCAATCGTTTTGTCGGTTAAAAAATAAATCCATGAATCATCTTTAGCAAGTTCGATACCTTTCCACGCTGATCGTCCCTGAATCTTTTCATTTAAGATAGTTGTCATCAAAGTTCCTCCTTTAAAATTGAATAGTACTAATTTAATAACTTCCATTTTATTAAAATATTATTTTCAACTTCGTAAACTTCCGGATAATCACTAACTACTCATTTGTTCACCTGATTCATTTATTGCCTGTCTTCGATTTGTCGGACCTACTCCTAGCCAAAATACTATCCCGATAATCAGCATCCCTAGAGAAGATACTTGAAAAGCATATTGATATCCTATTGACTGAGTTACTGCGTGTTGAATCAAGTAGCCAAAGACTAAAGGAGCAATAATACTTGTTGTACTGGAAAGAGCAATAAATGCTCCTTGTGCCTTTCCAATGTTTTGCGGAGAAAAAAACTCCATTAATATAGCAGGTGCAAGTGATAAAATGACATACGCAAAGCCAGGTGCAAGGGTAAAGAAGAGTATCGACATAGTAGCTGATTTCACCGTAATCGCTAAATATAAGCATAAAGCGGATAACACCATCATAAGACCAGCAAGATTCGTTCTGGCTTTTCGAATATTTCCTGTTTTGCGGTAAAGCTGATCTGATAGCAATGCGAATCCTATTTGGCAAAAGGCTGCAAAAAGAAATGGTAGTGATATAGCTAGTTTTAATGTCTGACCGTTAAATTGCTGGATTTTTGTAAAATAAGCTGGAAACCATACTGCTTGAACAGACAATAACCAATATGCACAACCTCCGCATAAAACGGTCAATACAAAATTTTTAGAAAGAAGATGTGGAAGAAACTGACGCATTGAAACCTTTGGTAGGCTAGTTGAATGAATCTCTGCTGAATGGACAGCTGATTCAGGATTTTCTTTACCTAAAATTAACCAGAAAACTAGCACAATCAGTCCAAGTACACCCATCGCTAGAAATGCTGATTTCCAACCATGTTTATCGATTAAAGATATTAAAAGTGGTGAAGCAATTGCCGAACCTCCAGTCGTACCTAAGAGAACAGCTCCAAAGCCAATACCATGTCTATGTTTAGGAAACCATTTTCCCATAATAGCTGTAGAAAGAGCTGGTGCCGGTCCTTCACCTATCCCCAAAAATATCCTTGTTAACAATAGCAACGTCAAACTAGAGGCAAAAGGCGTAGCAAATTGTACAATTAACCAAACCAATGACAACCACGTTAACATTTTTTTCGTATTTTTCGTGTCTGCCATTCCTCCGAGTATGATTGAAGAGAAAGTGAAGAACCAAAAGAATGAACTTCCTACTACTCCCCATTGCGTCGGACTTAAATGCAACTCTTTCATGATAGGTACGGAAACCAATCCAATGATAATTTTATCAACTTGGTTGATCATGCCGGAAAGAACTAGAAATAATAAGATAATCCAGGCGTATTTTGGAGTTTTTGACATTAAATAGATCCTCACTTTTCCTATTTAAGGAACACCCTTTCAATAACAGAAAAGGTGTTCACAATTATTACCACTAAAATTACTTTAATGTTTCAACAATACCACCAGCTGTTTTATTACGAGCGGGTACACCACCACGCCCTGATTTTCCTGTGTTTTCATCAATAAACATCGCAAAGTCTGGAGAGATTTCACGTCCATTCGGCATCGTTAACCATAGTCTTAATAAATGACGTTTTTGATCTAGTTCCTCGTAATCTTCGTATTGAGTACGTGAGTGAAGAACCGTATAATTATTTACGAATTGCATATCACCACGCTCTAGCATCATATTAAAATGTAGATTGTCATCATGTAGAAGAGAATCCAGTAAATCTAATGCTTCAATTTCAACTTTGGATAGTTGGATACCCGTTTTTGCTTGTGCTGATTCAATAAATAAACGAACGTAACGGCAACTTAATTTCCCATCATAGAAACTAAAGATTGGTGATGTAAAGACTGGTGATTCTCCTGGAGCTTCCTCTCCGCGACGATCAAAGTTAAATGGACGACAAAGAATTCCTAAATATTCAGGGTTCTTCTCTAAAATTTCATTGTAAACTGCCATTGAGCTTATAATGCTACTGTATCCGCCGGATTTCCCTTTTCGAAGACTTAACAAACCAACAACGTCAGAGCCGTCAGCATGAAAAGGAAGATGTAGCTTCGTTTGGTAGCCACGTACATTGGAATTTTCTAAACTAAGACCTTGATCCCTAACATTTCCTAAAAGATCACCATTAGCATTTTGCGAAACTGGAGTGCCCATGTGTAGACCAAGACCCCAGTAAATGATGCTTGCTTCTTCATCTGTATACCTTTCAATTGGTAACCCGCGAATTAATAGAAATCCTCTTCCATTCTCAAGTTCTTCAACAAAATAATCGATTTCATCTATTAGATTCGTAATTGGAAAGTCCTCTTTGTTAAAATTTGGCGCATTTAGCCCCTTTTTCTTTACATGTGCTAGCGCATTTTCAAGCTCAACAATTGTTTCTTCGGTTAAATAATAAATCCATGATTCATCCTTTGCTAGGTCTGTTCCTTTCCATGCTACTGAGCCTTTAACCTTTTCTTTTAATATTGTTGACATAAGTAATCCTCCCTTAGTGAACTATTATTTTCTTACTTAACTTCAGTCAATTCCCTTAACTCTCTGCGAAGAATCTTCCCTGTTGAATTCTTTGGCAGCTCTTTAAAAAATTCTACATAGCTTGGGATCTTGTATTTTACTAGCCTAACTTTACAAAATTGAATAATGTCAGCTTCGGTATACTGTTCATCCTTAATTACAACGAAAGCCTTTACACTTTCTCCGTATTCTTCATTTGGTATTCCAACAACAGCCGCCTCTACAACTGCGGGATGTTGATATAGAACTTCTTCCACTTCACGCGGGTATATATTGTATCCACCAACGATAATCATGTCCTTCTTGCGATCAACAATATAGATATAACCTTCTTCATCCATTGTTGCGAGATCACCGGTGTAAAACCAACCATCTTTAAAAGCTAGTGATGTAGCTTCGGGCATTCCTAAATATCCCTTCATGACATTTGGTCCTTGAACAATTAGTTCTCCGACTTCACCTCTTGGTAATTCTTCACCAAACTGATCGACAACCTTGCTTGTTACAGCAGGAATATTCAGGCCAATCGATCCTGGTTTCCTAGTTCCCTTTAAAGGATTAATCGACACAAGAGGTGCTGTTTCCGAAAGTCCATATCCTTCTAAAATTGAAACCTTAAACTTGTTTTCAAAATTATGTAACAGCTCAATAGGAATTGAGGCACCACCTGAAATACAAACTCGAATTGATATAAAATCCTCAGACGTAGCATTTGGTAATTGATTCATAAAGTTGTACATCGTAGGTACTCCTGCAAACACCGTTGCTTTTCTTTCTCGAATTGTATTAACCACATCACCTGGGCTAAACTTTGGCTGAATGACTATGGCTGCTCCGCAGGCAATTGGTGCATTTAAGCACACTGTCATACAGAAAACATGAAACATTGGAAGAACAGCTACAACCCTGTCACTATGATCAAGTTCGAGCAATTTTGAAATGGAATCTGCATTTGATGCTAAATTTCGGTGCGTTAACATCGCACCCTTTGGTTTGCCTGTGGTACCAGATGTGTACAAAATTACTGCTAGGTCTTCTTGATCAACAGACGGACTTACACTTTCATTTGTGCTCGTTTCCATAAGTTGCTTCCATGTCCAATCTTGTTTCTCAGCCTCGGTGTAAACAACTAGCTTAAGATTATTCAGCTGTTTCTTTACTTTTGATAACTTCTCCTCTACAGAGCCATGTGCAATAACGGCTTTAGCTTGACTATTTTCTAATATGTAGCTGATTTCATCTTGGGTAAACAAAGGATTAATTGGTACAACAAATGCACCTATTCGTAAAATGCCATAGTATGCAATGAGGAATTCTGGCGTATTTCCTAATAAAAGAGCAACTCCATCTCCCTTACTTATTCCTTGTGCAGTCAAACCTTCAGCTAATTTGTTAACCATCTCATTTAATTCCTTATAGGTGGCATACTGATCACCATACAGATAAGCGATACGCTCTGGAAAATTAATAGCGCTACCTTCTAGATTTTCATATAAGTTATTAGGCATTAAGTGAATTACCCTCCTTTCAATCGTATAAAAGCGTTTTATAAATTAATTATTTTGAATATTAAAAATATTACTACGCTTAGTATACTCATAAATAAAAATGAAATAAAATTAAAGATTTTAATTTGTATGTAAATCTAACTAATATGAAAATCATGTATCAATGCGAGTATCAACTCAACGTTTATAAAACACCAATAAAAATAACAATAGGCTAACTAAACATACCTTGCTTTTCGCATTTATAAACTTACTTACTATCGTTTTTACTTATCATAACTATAATAATAATTTATTTTCCTTATCGTAGATGATTCGATAGTATAAATATAAAGAACCCCACAAGGAGATGAACACAATGGAGCAAAAAGTACTCATTGCTGCTAAACCTAATCAACAAAAAAAACCTACTAAACAGTTAAATGTTTCTATGATATACGGAATCACTTTTACATTCATCATAGCCTCTGTAGGTTTTCTATTGGCAAGGTTACCAGGATTCGATCATGTAGGACCACTAGCATGTGCCATTTTGCTTGCTCTAGTTTATAGACAATTTTTTGGATATCCTGAAAAATTACGAGCTGGTATTCAATTTTCTTCAAAAAGGCTTTTAAGATTTGCCATCATTCTGTACGGATTGAAGTTGAACATGGTAGTGATCTTTAATGATGGATTGCCTTTATTACTAAGAGGTGCCGGAACAATCATATTTTCAATCGTTGTCCTTATGATTATTGCGAAATGGCTTAAAGCAGATCTTAATCTGTCTTTATTATTAAGTATTGGTACAGGAATTTGTGGTGCAGCTGCAGTCGCTGCCATATCACCAATCATTAAATCAAAAGATGAAGACACCGCGATGGCTGTCGGTATAATCGCATTAGTTGGAACAATTTTTTCAATCATCTATACTTTAATCTACCCATTATTACCAATTAGCCCAACTGAATATGGTGCTTGGGCCGGAATCAGTCTGCACGAGATTGCTCATGTTGCTTTAGCAGCTGCTCCTGCGGGTCAAGATGCTCTTGCTCATGCACTTCTTGCCAAACTTGCACGTGTTTTTCTATTAATTCCGGTTTGTTTTATCCTTTTATTCTGGATGAAAAAGAAAGGAAAATTAGACGGAGAAGCAAAACTGGAGTTCCCATGGTTTTTAATTGGATTTGTCATCATGAGTTTTGTAGGGAGTTATGTTCTTGGTAAGGAAGTACCAATATCAAATAAATCTATGTCAGATATTGCTGCTTTTACATCATTTATCTTAACAATGTCTATGACTGGCTTAGGATTAAATATTAACCTTAAAGAATTACGTACAAAATCATTACGCCCTCTGATCGCCATAATCATTACATCAATTCTTCTATCATTTGTAACATATATTATTATTTAACAACTACCCTTTAAATCAAAAAAATCAGAGAAACTCTACGGCAGTTTCTCTGATTTTTTATTTAACTAGTGGCTATAATACATTCGATTTCTTATGTTTTGCTTTCTTCATTGCGTTTAATAAAAATCCACCTTTAAATCTTCTCGCTTCATATGAAATAATAAAGGCACTCGGTTCATAATGCTCAATAAGATCCATAAGTTCAGGTTCTCTATTTCGCTTTGTCAATATATCTAAGTGATACCTCTCACTGTCTCTTCCTTCACCTTGGAAAACCGTCACTCCGAATCCTTCCTCGCGAAGTCGGTTAATAAGCAATTTATTTTTATTCGTTAAATTGACTACTAATGTTGTATAACCAATCGCTAAGCGATTTTCTACATAACTTCCAATTAGAATACCTATTCCAAATCCAACCGCATAAACAATCATTGATAATGTACTTTGATCTCCAGAAAACACAAGTGATAATCCAAATACATAAATAATAGCTTCTAAAAAACCAAAAAGCGCAGCAGACACACTCAATCCTTTTACAAGGAAAATAGTTCTCAAAGTTAAGACAGGAACATAAATCAATTGCAATAATAAAATTAGTAAAATATCTTTCAATGTTGACACCTCAAAGTTCAAATTTCTGGAAAGCAAATTTATGTAAATCATTGACCCTAAGCCTAACTTTTAAACATTTTTGCTGGTTGATCAAAGTGAAAGCCTAGTAGAAATGACGGATTAATAAATGCACAATGCAACTACATTTTTAAATTGTTTTTTGTATTATTTACCAGTTGTAGTATGTAATTCAACCTGTTCAATTAAATTCCTGCTTTTCTTTAAGGACATTCTAAAGATTAAAATATTGAATTATGCGAACAAATTTTGAACATTGTTGATAAAGTTGTGAACTCCGTTGATATATTGCTGATACTCGTTGATATATCGCTGAAACCCGTTGATATATTGCTAATGCTCGTTGATATATCGCTGAACTCCGTTGATATATTGCTATTACACGTTGATATATTGCTGAAATTCGTTGAAATATGCGAATACTCGTTAATATTTAACTACAACTGGCTCGTAAATCTTCAATACTGATTCGCCCTTCAGTAATTTCGCTTAAAATCATCTTCAAACCAATAAAAAAACCCGCCAGGAATCGTAATTCCCAGCGGGTTTTCTAACTTTTATTTTTTACCCATTATTCCATTCCAAAAGAAATCTATGATTTGTTCGGCCATTTCATCTATTGTCGAAAAGATTGACTTTTGATCTGTGTCTTTGTAATTTCCAATCGATAGTATTGCAAAGAACAATTGAGTATAGAACTTTGGATTCCCTTTAGGTATTTCTCCGTTCTCAATTGCAGTTGTCATTGCTTTTTCGATCACATTATACATCGTTTCTTCAGCGTTATTCATCTGTTGTAATTGTTCATCTGATAAAGAAACTTTCGCTTCCTTCGTAAAAGTTTTTAAATCAATTTCAAAGGTTGCTCTTAAATGGACTTTAACCATTTCGTGGAGATTTTCTTTTAAAGACTTTTCCGTTGATAAAATCTCAGCAATTCGGTCGCTTATTCGAAGCATCATTTGAACCATTGCATCCGTAAAGAGATCTGCTTTTGTTGGATAATAATAATAAACCGTTGCTTTGGTCACACCACACTTCTTAGCTACGTCATCCATTGAAACTAATTGATATCCGTTTTGAAGAAACAATTGGATTGCATTTTCAACGATTATTGCTTTTGTAGGCTTTTTTTTAGAATCCTGTGGCGGTCTACCGAGGGGACGTTTCATTTGTTCCAATATGCTTCTCTCCTAACCTTTTAATTCCTTTTCATTATATCATATTAAAAGTTCTTGAATAATTAACTGACCAGTATATATAATTATGGTAATCAATTTTACGAGAGGTGAATTCCATATGAAACATCACCCCTTTCATTCATGGGGCAAATTTGTTGGTAGTAAACGTACAAGATGGGTAACATTGTTGGTGTGGGTTTTATTAACGGTTGTATTATCATTTACTTTTCCATTTGTAAATGACGTAGAAAATAATGCAGCAGATAACTTATCTAAGCAATCCATGTCCCAAAAAGCAGAGCAGTTAATTAAGAAAGAGTTTCCAACTGATTCTGGAAACCCTTTATTAATTGTTTGGAATCGTAAAGACGGTCTAAATGGAGAAGATTTCAATGCCATTCAAAATGTTTATAAAGAGCTTCGAAACAATCCATTGAAAAAACAATTAACATCACCGTCATATGATTTGATGCCTACCGAGGCAATTAAACGCAGTTCTTCTGAGGATGGTACTACAATCATTACAGCTGTTCTTTTTGATAAAAAAGCTGATGATCAAGTACTACAAAAAAATATCAACAAAATAGAAAAGTTAATTAAAAATAATACGGGTGATGACCCAGTTAAACGAAAATTATCAGAATCTGGTCTAAAAGTTCGCTTTTCCGGTCCAGTAGGTATTCAAACAGACGCTGTCAGTTTATTTTCACAAGCCGATGTTAAACTTTTATTATCTACTGTATCACTTGTATTAGTTTTCTTAATCCTTTTATATCGTTCACCAATTATGGCAATTGTGCCGTTAATAGTAGTTGGTTTCGCATACGGAATCGTAAACCCTTTATTAGGTGTTTTAGGTGAAAAAGGTATTATTACAGTTGATTCACAAGCCGTTTCGATCATGACAGTATTATTATTCGGTGCAGGTACTGATTATTGTTTATTTTTAATATCTAGATATCGTGAATGTTTACTATATGAAGAAAATAAATATAAGGCACTGCAACTCGCGATCAAAGAATCTAGTGGGGCCATTTCGATGAGTGCTTTAACGGTCGTTATTGGGTTAGGTACACTCTTATTTGCTCATTATGGTGCGTTCCATCGTTTCGCCGTTCCATTTAGTTTGGCAGTTCTTATTATGGGTATCGCTGCAATCACAATCCTACCTGCCTTACTTTCTATATTTGGTAGAGTTTCATTTTTCCCTTTTATTCCTAGAACACAGGAAATGGAAGCAATAAGAGCTAAGAAAAAAGGAAAATCAATAAAAAAAGAGCAAACCAAAATAACATTTAATCAAAAAATAGGAAAACTAGTTACTCATAAACCTTGGACAATAATTCTAGCCTCTACCATTCTTTTAGGAGGTCTAGCTCTATTTGTGCCTCGAGTACAATACACATATGACCTACTTCAATCATTTCCTAAAGATATGCCTTCAAGGGAAGGTTTTGATTTAATATCAGACCATTATTCATCAGGTTTATTGGCACCTGTTAAAGTAATTATTGATACAGAAAATAAAGATATTCCTGTTAAAAAAGAATTAGAATCACTTTCATTCGTAAAAGAAGTTTCTGCACCGATTGCAGGTAAAAATCATAAAAGCTTACAATTATATGAAATTTCATTAGTCGATAATCCTTATTCGATTAAAGGTTTAGAGAGAATCCCTCAACTTGAGAAGAAGATTAAAAATCTATTGAACAAGTACGATATCCAAAAAGTAAATAAGCATTATTGGATTGGTGGGGAAACAGTAACGAATTTAGATACAAAAAATACAACTGAACGAGATCAATCTGTGATTATTCCGGTCATGATTGGATTAATTGCATTATTGTTGTTAACTTATTTACGATCCGTTACAGCAATGATTTACCTAATAGTAACAGTCATACTATCATATCTTTCAGCATTAGGTGCTGGTTGGCTAATTCTTCACTACGGTCTTGGAGCTAGTGCAATACAAGGTTCGATTCCTTTATATTCATTTGTATTTTTAGTAGCCCTAGGTGAAGATTACAATATATTCATGGTCTCTGAAATTTGGAAAAATAAAAAGAAACAAACCCATCGCGATGCCGTTTCAAATGGAGTCGCAAAAACTGGGGCTGTTATTTCATCAGCTGGTTTAATCTTAGCTGGTACATTCCTAGTTTTAGCAACACTCCCAATTCAAGTATTAGTCCAATTTGGTATCGTTACTTGCGTTGGCGTCCTAATTGATACATTTATCGTTCGTCCACTTTTAGTTCCAGCAATCACTACAGTTTTAGGTAGATTTGCATATTGGCCAGGCGAACTTTCGAAAAAGGATTATGAAACAAATCAAGAAATTCAAATGGAAAAATAAAGTATAAAAACACCACAACGCAACTCCATTTATGGAACATGCGTCGTGGTGTCTTTATTTTGACTTTGATAGATTTTGTTTCATCGTCACATTAATCAATTGATATAAGCCGTATAGTCCTAAGTATGAACCAGACATAATAAAATAAATATTAAGAAAAACGGCGTGAATATTTGTCATAAATACAACATTATTTTTTATAATGTCATAAATTGATATTGATGCTATTCCCCCAAAAACTATATAAGAAATAATTGCTATGAAATTAAAAATTGTATTAAGTATAGGATAGGTTCTTGCTAATCCATACATGATAATAGGGAAAATAATAATGGTAACGACTAGTAAAGTTTTCAAGTGCTTCCCTTTCTAATTTATAATTTGGTTGTGATTTATTTATTATTTTCATATTTTTATTAAATATCCAGTTAATAAGAAATATACTTTCTTAAAAACACCAAAAAAGCTTGGTGACTAATCAAGCTTTTCTGGTTAAATCATATGAAATAGGGGTTGGGGAATTTTCATTACCTAAAGGTTTTATGGCATCGTTTATCAATACCGGGGTGGTTTGTATTAACTGTTGCCATATTTAAATGATAATGATTATCAATATCATTGTCAATGCTTTTTATATACTTTTAAATATATTTCTCCATAATTACATATTGTTTACCATCTTTTATAAAGCTAGCATTGGTCTCTTGTAAAGCAAACTTTTTATAAAAATTTGCTTTGTTTATTCTCGCATTACACCAAATTTTCTTCACGCCATTATTATTTACTTCTTTTAAAACGTAGTCTAACAGTGTACTTCCATAACCTTTACCTTGTTCTTGACTAAGAGTTGCAAATTTACGGAACTGGCATTCGTTATTGCTTATAAAAAGAGATATGACCGAAATCAAAGTGGATTCTTTAAAAAGGCCAAAATGCATCCCAAGATCATCATCATTTAATTTTATATAATCAAAGGGCTTATCCGGCCACATAACTTTATGCCTAATTTCCCATACTTCTTCTTTATCTACTTGTTTAATCGTTATTTCCATTTTTGCTCCTTTGCTACGTTCCAATAAATGAAGTTATTCGAATGTTTTCATCATGATATAGTCGATTTGTTCTTCGTCGCCCATATAAAATGAATGCGAGCCAGTCTGTACAAAACCCATTTTTTTATAAAAAGAAATTGCATTTTCATTCTTTTCCCTGACACCTAGCCAAATTTTCTTTTTATTAAGTGCTAGCGCAATTTCCATAGCTGTATTAAATAAATATTTACCTAGTCCATGCTTTTGATAATTCTTCTTTATATAAATTCTCTCGATTTCAAGTGATTCCTCATCCATTTCTTCAGACTGAGCATCACTAGTATTTACCTTTAAATATCCAGCTATTTCATTATGAAAATAAACGAAAAAGAATTTTGATGATAAATTTGATAATTCTTTTTCTACTTGTTTTAAGTTAAATGCGTTCTCCAAATAAGCAATCATATTTTCTTCAGTATTCTGATCCTTAAACGTCTCATTAAATGTTTCATAACCAATTTCTTGTAGTAAGTGCGAATCCTCGAGGATACACTTTTTTACTTGAATAGACATAAACGACACTCCCCTACATCAATAATTTCTCTTGTTTCCTTTTTTTACAAATTCCCAATCTTTTTCTACATTTTTTCTTACTTTCTGAAGGAGATCAAAAACAATCTCTACTTCATGATCTGAAAATCCCTCTAATGCAACGAGGTTAGAATAATCATTTTCTCTTTTTATAAATGGGTAAACATTTTCACCTTGTTCAGTTGCATAAAGTTTTTTTATTTTTTTGTTCTCGCTATCCTCTTTCTTTTCAATAAAGCCAGCAATTTCAAGTTTCTTAATAGCCCGAGCAGCTGTTGTTCGATCAACTTTTATCATCTCAGCTAACTTTTCTTGGATGATTCCTGGATTTTCAACTATTCGCACGAGATACAAATACTGTCCTTTTGTAAGGTCATATTCTTTAAATTCAATATTGCTGATTGAATCTAGTGCCCTTGCAATCATTCCTATTTCACGAAGTATTTCTTTCATAAATTAACTCCTTAAAATCATTTTTGTTGTAAATGCAATAAATTTTTTATATATTAAATTTAATCTAGTTTTGTTGTATTTGCAACAAAACATTCTAAATTAAAAGGACTGATTAAAATGAACGCAACAAAAGTAATGAATGATGAGGATTTAAAGATCGCGTTTTCTATAAGGAAAGATGTATTTGTGAAAGAGCAAGGTGTTCCACTTAAAGATGAATTTGATCAGTTTGATACTTTAGATGGACTTTGCGAACACATGCTAGTTCATTACAATGAACAACCAGTTGGAACAGGAAGAATTAGGTTTGTTGATGGGGTCGGTAAATTGGAAAGAATTTGTATCCTTGAGTCTTTCCGTAAATATGGTCTTGGTAAAATCATTATTAAAGCGCTAGAAGACATCGCGGAAGAACGTAAAGCTACGAAAGTTAAATTGCATGGTCAAACACATGCAGAAGGTTTCTATAAAAAACTTGGATATCATACTTCATCTGATATCTTTATGGAAGATGGAATCCCGCATATTCTAATGATAAAAGAATTACCAAACAACTAAATGTTAAAGCAAATCAGTTTAATGAAATATGTATTTTTTGTATTAGGAATTTTAATCTTAGCACTTGGTGTTTCGATCACTATTCTATCTAAACTTGGAACCGGACCATTTGATGCACTTTTAGTAGGCTTATCAAAAAATGTGGGATTTACTGTGGGAAGTTGGGAAATAATCATTGCCTTACTATTAATCTGTTTAAATTCAGTTTTAAAAAGACGAAGACCAGAATTTTTAGGACTGGTAACTGCATTTATAACAGGTGCTAGTATTGATATGTGGCTTTTTATATTGCACAATTTTTTAACCCCAGAGTTATGGTATAGCAAAGTTATATGGTTTGGAATTGGTTTAATTGTTTCAGGACTAGGAACTTCAACCTATTTACTCACAAATTTCGCACCGATCCCAGTTGACCGATTAACATTAATCATACAAGAATTAACTAAAACGAATTTATTTATATCAAAAACATTCATTTACCTCGTATTCTTGATAATGGCATTGATTTTTAATGGTCCAATCGGCGTTGGTACTATACTAACAGTGTGTTTTGGAGGGCTAATACTTAATTACTTTATGCCAATTACAAAAAAAATTATAGATCGTTTATTAACTAGCCCTAGTACATCATCTAGCTGTGATAAAGAGAATAACCTTTCAATATAAAGTGTGCTCGTCTAAGTATACAGCTTGCTTTAACACATAATTCAATGGTGTTAGGTAAAACTATCCTTGGAGGTGAGGATACGATGAGTAAAAAATCAACTGGAAGAGGACAAAAAGCTCCAAGTGCTAATCCACAAGGTTATGGAAAAGACGTTGAATTTTCAACTGAGCCTCAAAGTGAGCTTCAAAATTTAGCTAAAAAGTCCAATAAAAAATAATCTACTAAAAAGAACCAGCGAAACCTGTATACGGGCTTTGCTGGTTCTTTTAGTTTATCTTTTTTACTCAATTGTTTATCTAGTTTAACACCCTCACTGTTACCCTATAAAGGAAGTGTAGGTTTAGTACCAATTACGATTGTAGCGTCAAACTCTTTACTGTATATTAATTGAGCCATTAACCCATATTGAGTAAATATTTCTACTGTTCTAGGAGCCTGTCTTTTACTTGTCTCTACTAATAAATGTCCACCTGAAGCTAACCATAAAGATGCATTTTCTGCTACTCTTCGATGAATATCATTACCGTCAATACCACCATCAAGAGCAACTTTTGATTCATATAGTCGTGCTTCCTGAGGAAGAAATTTTATTGCTTCAGTTGGAACATATGGTGCATTTGCTACTATAATATCAACATTTCCAAGTAATTTTGTAGGTAATGGGTTATAAAGATCGCCTTCATATACAACACCACCTTGTTTAGAAACATTGCACTTTGCACACCGAACTGCGTTAGGATCAATATCGACTGCATACAATTCAACTATCCCCACAGATTTCGCTATCGCTACACCAACCGCGCCAGTACCACAACATAGATCAATCACTTTAACACCAGGAGCTGAAAATTCAACAGCCTTTTGGACAAGAAACTCTGTGCGACGACGTGGGACGAAGACACTTGGTGATACTTCAATCTTAATTCCACAAAATTCCGCCCAACCTAGAACCTGTTCTAATGGTGAACCTGTTATCCGATCATCTACCATTGTTATCAACTCTTCGAAGGTTTGCGCTTCAGAAATAAGTAACTCTGTCTCTTCTTTCGCAAAAATGCAACCGGCTTTTTCGAGTTTCTCGATGATATTATTTTTAATTATGTCCGCTTGATCTACTATATTTACCACCCAATCTTTATAAAGTTTATAATTGGGTGTTCGGTAGAAATTTGTAAATTCCTTCTTCAATTTTAGTCTAGTTGTTAATGAAATCACCCAACTAAGAAATAAAAAACTAGAATACCCTCTAAAGAGCTAATCTAGTTTTTTTCAGTTTCTATTGCTTGCTTTAAAAACTTGCATTCATTAAAACATACTTGCTAGATGCATCTCAAGGCGATCCATTGTCTGCTCTGCACCTGGGACAGCATATGTTTTCACCTTATCGAATATGGAAGGTTCTTCTTCAAAAAACGAACTATAAGTCAGTTTCGTCTTAACACCCTCGTTCTCAAAGATTGCCGTCGCAACAAAATGAGGAAAAACATCATGTTTTAATACGATTTTCTCGAGTGGAAGGATCTCGACAATGATGTTAGTATTCGGAAAATCCACTCCATCAGGCCCGTGCATAATAAACTCCCATACCCCACCTGGCTTCATATCAAACTTTTGAAAAGTTGAGGTAAACCCATTTGGCCCCCACCATTTTGACAAGTGCTCCTCTTTCATCCAAGCATCAAATACGACCCCACGTGGGGCATTAAATATTCGGGTAATCACAATCTCATTTTCACCTACTTGAGTTGTGTATTTGTTCGTTTCATTGCTCTGGTCCATGCTAATCCCTCCAATTAATCTATAAAACTAAGCTTAGCCACAAAGTGTATAGAGTTATTCAATTAGCTAGATACCTCATCCTCTAAGAGCTTTAAAAATCTCTTATTCCATATATTTTCATAAAAATCGATCGTCTCTTTTGCAGACATAAACTGATTATTTAATGTAGAAGTTGCTTTATGTACCATCATGTTTTCATAGCCTAATCCATGAGCGAATTTAATTGTAGAATCCATACAGTATTCAGTTTGTGCACCACAAAATTCTATACTACTTACTTTTAATTGATCTAAAAGATTTTTTAAGTTCGTTTTGTAAAATGAATTTGCATGTACTTTCTGAATAAAAAAATCTTGCTCTTGAACATCAAGATTAGCGTCAATAGCCCAAAGTTCTTCTCCCGGTATTAGTTCTTCATCACAATGTTGAACAAAAATGATTGGTTTATTCAATTTCCTATACAAGGAAATTCTTTTATTTACTTTAATCAGTAAATTTTCTAATTCAAATAAGTTCTCCCCACTGTAACATACGCCATTTTGCAAATCGATCACGATTAAAACATCTGCACTTGTACTCATTATTTACACCTCAACTAGATTAGTATTTTATTATTCATTTTATCACTTGAGGATGTAGTATACATTTTTATTTTAACTATTAAGGTTGAAGTAACTCATGAACACTCTATGAGTAAGATTTATTTAAAAATAATTCTCTGCATTAAATAAAAAGACTCCGATAAAATACCGGAGTCGATTTATGTCTAATTTGAACTTAAATTTTGGGGCTCATTTCTTCTATTATTTTATTCCTAATGCACTCTTAACAGTTTCTAAAGTTTGTGATTTATATTTCGTCTTAGGTGCTGGTGCATAGTTAACTGTAGGATTTTTCATTAAATAGTTTTTCGCTACAAATGCTAGATCTTTTTCATCTACTACACCATCATTATTTATATCCGCTTCACGTTTATTAGTTCCCCAATAAGTTTGAATGTATAGTGCATCCATTACGTCGATGACATCATCTTTGTTTACATCCCCTGCGATAGCTGGTTGTAATCCATATAGGTAAAGATTCTGATGAGTGACTTTTCCATCTTCGTGGAATCCGATTGTAAAGTTTTTATGCACTGTAAAATGTCCAGGGATATTTACTTCAAGATCGAAAGCATCATCTGTTAATGGTAAATTAGGTACTGTGAACACTGTGTTAAAGGTGTTTGGTGCTTCATACACTTTACCATTTGCATCAGTCGCTTTTATTTTTATTCCAAGTTTTGAATAATCTATGCCAATTGGATCACCATTCGGAGCTAGGAATGCTTCTGCATATTTTGCACCACGTAGTAATGAATAAGTTGGATCCATTAATGCTACGTATGGATTACCACTTGGTACAAGCACTGTTGTGTTATTACTATCTGTAACTGTAACGTTGTTAAGTGCCGCTGGGAACATAGCTGGATACATTGTATATTCATTACTCATTTTAAACGCTGCATCTGCAAGTTTAAAATTACCTGAAAGTGGTGCCACACCATCTTTTGTCTTAAAAGTAACTGTAGTCAAATAAGTAGTTGATCCTGCAATAGCTGGATTATCTTCCACAGTCATGTCTACTTTATCCGCCACACTTGGGTCTAGTGAAACGTTCAATGATGCAACATTTGCATAATGTTGGAACTTATAAACTACTTGTTTTACATCTTTTGCTTTATTTAACGTTAAAGATGCATGAGTTGTTTGACCCATTTTTGCCGAACGATCTTGAGGTTGCATAAAACCATACGTTACATCATCACGAGTAACAAAGATATCTCTACCTTCTTTAAAGGTTTTATTAGTTGCTGCATCTATTGCATAGAAATCAAGTTCCATCGCTCTTGATGCATTTGTTGGAATCGTTGCAGTGAATGTACCGTCAGCATTTACTGGTACTGCCGTATCTCTTCCACCTAAATAATCTTTATAATAAACTTTTGTACTTCCTTGATTATAGTTCATGCCAAGCTTTTGCATTTCTGCTGTTTCTTTATCATAAACAGAACCTGTAATTGTGACACTAGTTTGACCGTTTTTATACTCGACTATATCTGGTGAGTTCAATGTTAAATTAGGAGCCCCATTATCGAAATAAACTGGTGCTTCTTCAGAGAATGTTCTTCCTGCATCATTTGTACCAACTACTTTGATTTTGTAGTAACCTGGTTTAGCCATATCTGAAGTGTATTCGAATGGGTGGTCCTCGTTACCTGTTGGTTTATAATATTGACCATCAAATACATTACCTAATGCATACGTGATATTTTCATCCATACCTAATCCATCTGCAGTTCCGATGTAACCTAATTCTTCACCTGTTTTTCCATCTTCAAGAATTAGGTCAAATGTACGCATATGTGACTTAACGCTCATTAGCGCATTTGTATACACTAATTGTCCTGAAAGCGAATAATCAAATACTTGTGTGAATGCTTGTGGCGTCAACGTAATTGGATTCATGCCTTCTTCTACTGTTTTGATCGCGAATGGTACTCGGTATGTTTCATCTCGATTATCGTGATTTGTATACGTTACAAATCCTTCGTAAATTCCTAATTTTGCTGATTTTGGCACTGTAATTGCAACAGTTGATTTCTTTTTCGAATTTGCGCCAACTTTAATTGACTTATCCGTTACCACCATTACACCATTGTCGTCAGCATCTAATGATCCTCTACGATCTGCTTGGTATGATACTTTTACATCATATGTTTTTGCTTTATTACTATTATTATAGATATTAAGTGTACGTTGATCGCTAATATTCTTTCCAGCTGGAGCGAATACACCGAATGCAAGTGCACCTGTTAAATTTGTAACCGATTTAAGATTTCCTTTTTTGTCTACTGCTCCTTCAGTTTCATCCACTACTTCAATTCGTGTTTGAGAATGAATTGCTTCGTAAGGATCTACTTGTCCTGAACCTGATTCAAATACACTATAGTCTCCATTTAGTGGATCTGCGGTATTCATTAATGTTTCTTTAATTTGTGCTGGTGTTAAGTTAGGGTTTGCTTGTTTTAATAATGCTGCAACTCCTGCCACGTTTGGAGATGCCATTGATGTACCAGACAAATTCTCATAAGCATATTCATATTTACCAATTTGATCTGCTCCGTGCATGTATGAAGGTACCGTTGAGAATACTGCAACTCCTGGTGCTGTAACCTCTGGTTTAATATCATACGTAATACGAGCTGGTCCACGTGAGCTAAATGATGCTAATTTACTGCCTTCATCCGTTACTTGTCCTACTTCGTCAAATGAGAAAGTTGGCGTTGTCCCAAGTTTAGCTAAAAGTGCAGTTCCTTGTTCATACGACATTGAGAAGGTAGGGATTAATCCATAGCTTGCACCTAAGTATGATGGAATGAATCCTTCACCCGGTACATTGTCAATCATAATAACTGCTTTTGCACCGTGTTTTTGAGCATATGTGATTTTATCAAGAAGTGCAACTGTTCCCCTGTTTACTAATGCAATCTTACCATTCACATCAATATTTTTATAATCAGCATCTGCACCGTAATTTGGCACTAAAACGATAGGAAGATTTTGGCCTTTTAAACTCGCTATATTATCATTTAGGCCTTTACCTAATAATTTTAAATCAGCACTTACATCTGAAGTTCCATGTAATGTACCTTTTGAAGTATCAATTACAGTCTTCGTATCATTTGCCCCAACTGTGATTGCTAATGCTCCTGCTCCAGGTGCACCTAGTGTATACATGTTACTACCTGAGTTACCTGCTGACACTACTGCCGTTACACCAGAAAGGACTGCATTGTTTACTGCAAGACTTTCAATATTTTGTGGATCATTTAAACTAGCTCCAAGCGATAGATTGATAACATCCATACCGTCAGAAATCGCTTTATCAATTCCACCTAATACATTCTCTGTACTCCCTGAACCAAATGCTCCTAATACACGATAAACATATAAATCAGCTTCCGGAGCAACACCTGTTACTGCATAATCAGTATTATTTTTACCACGTCCAGCAATAATTCCTGATACGTGCGTACCATGTTCTGTATAGTAAGTTGAACCAGTAAGTGAATCCTTTTCTGCTAATCCAGACTTTTTCCAATCAGCATAAGTTGTTTCCATTGGGTCTGCATCATTGTCAACAAAGTCCCAACCTTTTACTGAGCTAGGGCTAATTGTTTTTGGATCAACACCTGGTTGAGCACGATACCCTTTATAAGCATCAGTTAAATCTGGGTGATTATAGTCAATACCTGTATCAATTACCCCAACTTTAACACCTTTACCTGTATATCCTTCAGCGTGTAATTTGCTTACTCCAGGGAATACTTCAGTTTCCATTTTCTTTGTTGTATCTTGAGAATCCCCACTACCAACAGTTGCTTGTGGTGGCTCAACTTTGATCTCATTATTTGGCCAAACTGCTTTTACAACTTTTGAGTCTAATAGTGACTTAACTTTATTTGCTGGTAAGTCAATTGCCACACCATTTAACGTATTTTTATAAGTACGCTTAATTTTATAAAGATTTTTATTCTGCTTTAAATCATCTTTAAAGATTGTTTGTAAATCATTTTTAAATGTTACTTGAGCGTCATCTGCTTGTTCTTTTGCATCATCAAGAGATAAACTATTTCCATCCGTAGCCTCTTCTAAAACAGCTACTTTTGCTGGTTGCTCTTTCAATTCAACAATGACAGATAGATTTTTAGAGCTTTGTAAATCGACTGACGAAGGTAATTGTAAACCTTCTTGAGTAGTAACCTTTATTTTTTTTAATGCTTGACGTTGCTCAGGCGTCATTTTGGCAAGTACTTCCTCAATTGATGATTGTGCAGCCGCTTTAACAATTGGTTGATGATGTGCTACTGGAAATGTATTGAATAAAACACCAGTACTTAACGCCACAACTGCCGTGCCTTTAATTAAGCGATTCATATTGCTTTTCTCCCCCATCCATATATATCTTCTGTTACGTATACGATTATACGGAAAGTTTGCAATATTTAAATTTTGACAAATAAAATCAATTTTTGTTTTTTTACCGATAAAATTCGACAATATTCATTCGGTTGCTTAACTGTTTTCGCCACTACATCAACTATTTGTGCATAAATAGGTGTCTTTTGTTCATAAACCAGTGAGTTTTGTGCATAAATCGGTGGATTTCGTTCATAAACCACGGACTTTCGTTCATAATGGCCTTTCCGCGTTGAATTATAATGGCAATCCAATGAAAAATATTAGGAAATATGTCCGTCATTGATAAAGGTGTGCTGTATGCTCTAGACTTTTACTGTCTTTGTCATAAAAATTCCTACGTATGCTGCTATTTTGGTTGGCGAACCAAAAATAGTTTAGCACCTCGGTGTAATTTTTTAATACCACGCTGTAAGCTTTTTGGAATCCTAGGCCTAGGGTTTTCGTTTCCACAAGAAAAAAGACTCCGGTTCATCACCGGAGCCTTTAACTCTAAAACTTTATGATTCTATTACTTAATACCTAATGCACTCTTAACGGTCTCTAAAGTTTGTCCTTTATATTTCTTTATTGGTGCAGGTGCATAGTTAATCGTAGGATTTTGCATTAAGTAGTTTTTCTCTACATATGCCATATCTTTTTCATCAACTACACCGTCAAAGTTAATATCAGCATCTCGTTTATTTGTTCCCCAGTAAGTTTGTAAGTAAAGCGCATCTTTTACGTCGATGACATCATCTTTATTTACATCACCTGCGATGGCTGGATTTAAATTATATAAATAAAGGTTTTGGTTTGTCACTTTTCCATCTTCATGGAATCCGATTGTAAAGTCTTTGTGGACAGTAAAATGGCCAGGGAAATTTAATTCAAGTTCATAGCTGTCATCTGTTAATGGTAGATTTGGCACCTGGAACACTGTACTAGAACTATTTAATCCTTCGTATACTTTTCCATTCGAACTTGTTGCTTTGATTTTTATGCCCAGTTTTGAATAATCACGTCCAAGTGGCGCACCCGCTGGATCTAAGAATGCCTCAGCAGATTTGGCACCACGTAATAATGAAGTAGTCGGATCCATAAAAAACATATCTGGATTTCCATTTACAACATTTTGTGTCTTATTATTACTATCCGTTACTGTAACAGTTTTTAGATTCGTCGCATACATGACAGGGTAAGCAGTATAGACATTACTCATTTTAAATGCAAGATCTGCAAGCTTTAAATCTCCTGAAAGTGGAGTTACTCCGTCCTTTGTCTTAATCGTAATAGTAGTAAGATATTGTGTAACTCCTGGAATAGCTGGATTATCTGTCACAGTCATATCTATTTTATCAGCTACACTTGGATCTGGTGTAATATTCATAGAAGCAACATCTGAATAATGGTAAAAATTATAAACTACTTGATTTACATTACTTGCTTTATTTAACGTTAAAGCGGCATGCACTGTTTCACCCATTTTTGCTGTGCGTTTTTCAGGTTTCATATAGCCATACGTTACATCATCACGTGTAACAAATATATTTTTTCCTTCTTTATATGTTTTATTTGATGCTGCATCTATCGCATAGAAACCTATTTCCATCGCTCTTGTCGAATTTGTTGGAATTGTAGCTGTAAATGTTCCGTCAGCATTTACAGGAATCTCTACCGCTCTACCACCTAGATAATCTTGATAATATACTTTTGTACTGCTTTGACTAAAGTTCATTCCAAGCTTTTGCATTTCTTCTGTCTCTTTATCATAAACTGATCCCGTGATTGTTACACTAGATTGTCCATTTTTATATTCGATCACTTCAGGACCATTCACTGTTATTTTTGGAGCCGTGTTGTCGAAATATAAAGGTGCTTCTTGTGAGAATGTTTTACCTGCATCATTCGTGCCGATAATTTTAATCTTATAATATCCAGGTTTCGCTAAATCTGGGTTATAAGCAAATGGTCTGTCATTATCACCTGTAGGTTTATAATATAGACCTTTAAATACTTGACTAATTTGATATTGAATGTTTTCATCCATTCCTAAACCATCAAATGTACCAACATAACCTAGCTCTTTACCTGTTTTACCATCTTCAAGAATGACATCAAATGTCCGCATATGAGACTTGATACTAAAAATCGTGTTTGTATAAATCAGTTGCCCTCCATAGGCATAGTCAAATACTTGTGTAAAAGCCTGTGGTGTCATAGTAACTGGATTCATTCCTTCTTCCACTGTTTTAATTGCGAAAGGAACTTGGAATGTTTCATCTGGATTATCATGATTTGTATAAGTAACAAATCCTTCATATATACCTAATTTTGCAGATTTTGGCACGGTAATTGCGACTGTTGTCTTCTTTTTCGAATTCGCACCAACTTTAATCGATTTGTCCGTCACAACCATGACTCCGTTATCGTCAGCATTTAACGAACCACGGCGATCTGTTTGATAGGATACTTTCACATCATATGTTTTTGATTGAGTACTATTGTTATAGATGTTTAGAGAACGTTGATCGCTAATATTCTTTCCCGCTGGAGCGAACACGCCAAATGCAAGTGCACCTGTTAAGTCTTTAACTGTTTTAAGGTTTCCCTGTTTATCTAAAGTTCCTTTTGTTTCATCCATTACTTCAATTCTAGTTTTTGAATGAATTGCCTCATAGGGATCAACTTGTCCAGCCCCTGTTTCAAATACACTATAATCGCCATTTAATGGATCTGCAGTATTCATTAACGTTTCCTTCACCCCTGCTGGCGTTAAGTTTGGATTTGCTTGTAATAATAGGGCAGCAACACCCGCTACATTCGGTGAAGCCATAGATGTACCTGATAAATTGTCGTATGCATAATCATATTTACCAATTTGATCTGCGCCGTGCATATACGATGGTACAGTTGAGAATACAGCAACACCTGGTGCTGTTACTTCAGGCTTAATATCATACGTGATTCGAGCTGGCCCACGTGAACTGAACGAAGCTAATTTACTGCCTTCATCTGTTATTTGTCCCATTTCATCAAAGGAGAAAGTTGCTGTACCTGTACCAAGTTTCGAAATTAAACCTTGCCCTTGTTCGTACGACATTGAGAATGTAGGCACTAATCCATAGCCTGCACCTAAGTATGATGGAATATATCCTTCACCAGGTACATTATTAGTCATAATAACTGCTGCGGCACCATGTTTTTGAGCTACGCTAATCTTGTCAACAAGTGCAGTTACACCTCTTTGTACGAGTACAAGCTTTCCACTTACATCGATATTTTTATAATCTGAATCTGCGCCGTAATTTGGTACTAAAACGATCGGTAAGTTTTTACCTTTTAAACTATCAACATTATCATTCAAACCTTTACCTAATAATTTTAAATCTGCACTCACATCAGATGTGCCATGTAATGTGCCTTTTGATGTGGCAATCGTTGTTTTCGTATCATTCGCACCTACTGTAATTGCTAACGCTGCTGCTCCTGGTGCACCTAAAGTATACATTCCATTCCCGGAGTTACCTGCTGATACAACTGCAGTTACACCTGAAAGGACTGCATTGTTTACTGCAAGACTTTCCACATTTAGAGGATTATTCGTACTAGCTCCTAGTGATAGATTGATCACATCCATTCCATCAGAAATCGCCTTATCTATACCACCTAAAACATTTTCAGTTGTACCAGAACCAAATCTTCCTAGTACACGATAGACGTATAAATCGGCATCAGGTGCAACACCTGTTACTGCATAATCTGTATTATTTTTACCACGACCGGCGATGATACCTGATACATGTGTTCCGTGCTCAGTGTAAAAAGTTGCACCAGTAAGTGGATCTTTTTCTCCTAAACCTGATTTTTTCCAATCATCGTATGTTGTTTCCATTGGGTCTGCATCATTGTCGACAAAGTCCCAACCTTTTACTGAGCTTGGGCTAATTGTTTTAGGATCAACACCGGCTTGAGCACGATACCCTTTATAGGCATCAGTTAAGTCTGGGTGATTGTAATCTATACCTGTATCAATTACTCCAACTTTAACTCCTTTTCCTGTATATCCTTCTGCGTGTAATTTGCTAACGCCAGGGAACACTTCAGTTTCCATTTTCTTTGTTGAATCTGATGCTCCTTCAGTTACATTTGGCGGTTCAACTTGAATCACATTATTTGGCCAAACCGCTTTAACAGCCTTAGATTTTAATAATGACTTAACTTTATTTGCTGGTAAGTCAATCGCCACTCCATTTAACGTATTTTTATATGTACGTTTAATTTTATACAGATTCTTATTTTGCTTTAGATCATCTTTAAAAATTGTTTGTAAATCATTTTTAAATGTTTCTTGAGCATCGGCTGCTTTTTCTTTTGCATCATCAATCGATAAACTTTTACCATCCGCTGCTTCTTCTAAAACTGCTACCTTTGCAGGCTGATCTTTAAATTCAACAATGACTGATAGACTTTTAGAACTTTGTAGGTCTACTGAAGATGGTAATTGTAAACCTTCCTGACTAGTAACCTCTAACTTGTTTAATGCTTGACGTTGCTCAGGCGTAAGCTTAGATAGTACTTCTTCAATTGAAGATTGTGTCGCAGCCTTTGCAATTGACTGGTGATGTGTAACTGGAAATGCATTACAAAGTACACCAGTACCTAAGACCATAATTGCAGTACTTTTGATGAAACGATTCATTTTTCTTTTCTCCCCTATTCTTATATGTTCCTTATTACTTTTTAATTATAAGTAAAATTTGCAATATTTAGATTTTGACATTTTTAATCAATTTTCTAATAAATTTCGACAAAGCATCTTTTCTATAAATAGAAAAAGACTCCGGTTCATAACCGGAGTCCTTAACTCTAAAACTTTATGATTTTATTACTTAATACCTAATTCACTCTTAACAGTTTCTAAAGTTTCACCTTTATATTTCTTTTTAGGTGTTGGTGCATAGTTAATTGTAGGGTTTTGCATTAAATAGTTTTTCTCTACGTATGCTAAATCTTTTTCATCAACTACACCGTCATTGTTAATATCTGCAGCACGCTTATTAGTTCCCCAATAAGTTTGTAAGTAAAGTACATCATTTATATCGATGACATCATCTTTGTTTACATCACCTGCGTAAGCTGGATTTAATGCTAAGAAAACGTTCTGAGGAGTTACATTTCCATTTTCATCATGGAATCCAATTGTAAAGTTTTTGTGTACTGTAAAATGTCCAGGAACATCTAGTTTAAGCTCAAAAGTATCATCCGTTAATGGTAAGTTTGGAATTCTATACGTAGTTGTAACTGAGCCACTGATTATTCCATTATACACTGTACCGTTTGAACTTGTTGCTGTTACTTTTATTCCTAATGCTGAATAATCAAGTCCTCCGATCGGACCGCCATCAGGAGCTAAAAATGCTTCTGCACCATTACCGCCACGAAGTAGTGAAGTATTTGAATCCTTAAAATAAATGTTTGGATTTCCACTTACTACCGCATTAGTTACGTTATTACTGTTTGTTACAGTAGTATTTAAGTTCGCTAAGTAAACGGAAGCATTAGCATCATAGATATCAGTCATCTTAAATGCTACATCTGCAAGTTTCAAATCACCTGATAAAGGAGTAACTCCATCTTTTGTTGTGATTGTAACTGTCGCATGATTTAGAGTAGCTCCTGGTGAATCCGGCGTATCCGTCACAGTAACATTTACCTTATCTGCTACACTTGGATCTGCTGTAACATTCATTGTTGAAACATTTGTATAATGATCAAACTTATAAACTACTTGTTTTACATCACTTGTTTTATTTAACATCAAAGTGGCATTAGCTGTTTCACCCATTTTTGCTGTACGTTTTTCTGGTTTCATATAGCCATATGTTAGATCATCACGAGTAACAAAGATATCATTGCCTTCTTTATATGTTCTATTTGTTGCTGCGTCAACCGCATAGAAATTTAGTTCCCTCGGGTTTGTTGCATTTGTTGGAACTGTCGCTGTAAATGTACCGTCAGCATTTACAGGTACTGCTACTGGTCTTCCACCATTTATATAATCTTGATAATAAACTTTTGAACTTGCTTGACTAACGTTCATACCAAGTTTTTGCATTTCTTCTGTATCTTTATCATAAACTGATCCCGTGATTGTTACACTAGATTGTCCATTTTTATATTCAACAACTTCTGGACCATTCACTGTTAAATTAGGAGCAGCATTATCAAAATAAACTGGTGCTTCTTGAGAGAATGTTTTCCCTGCATCATTCGTACCAATGATTTTTACCTTATAGTATCCTGGCTTCGCTAAGGTAGGATCGTACTCAAATGGTCTTTCATCATCACCCGTAGCCTTATTATAAGTACCATCAAATATATCAGTAACTGAATACTCAGTATTTTCATCCATTGCTAGACCATCAAATGAACCAACAAAGCCTAATTCTTTGCCTGTTTTTCCATCTTCAAGGACTACATCGAATGAGCGCATATGTGATTTGATACTCATAGTTGCATTTGTATAGACTAACTGACCAGGGAAAGTTCCATCAAAAACGTGTGTAAATGCTTGCGGAGAAAATGAAACTGGGTTCATTCCTTCTTCCACTGTTTTAATTGCGAAAGTACTTGATATGTTTCATCAGGATTATCATGATTTGTATACGTTACAAAGCCTTCATAAATACCTAATTTTGCTGATTTTGGTACTGTAATTGCAACAGTTGTTTTCTTTTTCGAATTTGCGCCAACTTTAATTGACTTATCCGTTACAACCATGACGCCATTGTCATCAGCATCTAATGATCCTCTACGATTTGCTTGGTACGAAACTTTTACATCATAAGTTTTTCCTTTATTACTATTATTATAGATATTAAGTGTACGTTGATCGCTAATATTTTGTCCTGCTGGAGCGAACACTCCGAATGCAAGTGCACCAGTTAAATTTTTAACTGTTTTAAGATTTCCTTTTTTATCTGTTGTGCCTTTTGTTTCATCTACTACTTCAATTCGAGTTTGAGAATGAATCGCTTCATCAGGATCAACTTGTCCAGCTCCTGATTCAAATACACTATAATCTCCATTTAAAGGATCAGCAGTGTTCATTAATGTTTCTTTTACTTGAGCCGGAGTTAAATTTGGATTTGCTTGTAATAATAACGCTGCAACACCTGCTACGTTCGGTGTAGCCATTGATGTACCTGATAAATTATCATAAGCATATTCATATTTACCAATTTGATCTGCACCGTGCATGTAAGAAGGTACTGTTGAGAATACAGAAACACCTGGTGCCGTTACTTCTGGTTTAATATCATAAGTGATACGAGCTGGCCCACGTGAACTAAATGAAGCTAATTTGCCGCCTTCATCTGTTACTTGTCCCATTTCATCAAATGAGAATGTTGAATCTGTTCCAAGTTTCGAAATTAAATCTTGCCCTTGCTCATATGACATTGAGAATGTAGGGATGAAGCCATAGCTACCACCTAAGTAAGATGGAATAAAGCCTTCGCCAGGTACATTATCAACCATAATAACCGCCGCTGCGCCATGTTTTTGAGCAATTGTGATTTTATCCGCAAGTGGCGTTACACCACGGTTTACAATCGCAATTTTTCCATTTACATCAATATTTTTATAATCAGAATCTGCACCTACATCTGGTACTAAAACGACTGGTAGATTTTTACCTTTTAATAAAGTCTCTACATTATCACTGAAGCCTTTACCTAATAATTTTAAATCAGCAGCAAAGTCAGAAGTTCCATGTAATGTGCCTTTTGAAGTAGCAATTACAGTCTTGGTATCATTTGCACCAACTGTAATCGGTAACGCTGCTGCTCCAGGTGCACCTAAAGTATACATTCCGTCGCCTGCATTACCTGCTGCAACAACTGCTGTTACCCCAGATAATACTGCATTATTTAATGCAAGACTTTCAATTTCTTGTGGATCATTCGTACTGCTACCTAGTGATAAATTGATAACATCCATTCCATCTGAAATTGATTTATCAATACCGGCTAAAACATTTTCAGTTGTACCAGAACCAAATCTTCCTAATACACGATAAACATATAAATCAGCTTCCGGAGCAACACCTGTTACGGCATAATCCGTATTATTTTTACCGCGACCAGCAATGATTCCTGATACGTGTGTTCCATGCTCTGTATAGTAAGCTTCACCTGTATTTGGATCTTTTTCTGCTAAACCTGATTTTTGCCAATCAGCATAAGTTGTTTCCATTGGATCTGCATCATTGTCAACAAAATCCCAACCTTTTACAGAGTTTGGTTCAATTGTTTTTGGATCGACACCAGCTTGTGCACGATACCCTTTATATGCATCTGTTAAATCTGGGTGATTATAATCAATCCCTGTATCAATAACCCCAACTTTAATTCCCTTTCCAGTAAAGCCTTCTGCGTGTAATTTACTTACTCCTGGGAATACTTCAGTTTCCATTTTCTTTGTAGTGTCCCCAGTGCCTTGTGTACTCTCAGTAGCTTTTTCTGGTTCAACTTGAATGATATTATTTGGCCAAACAGCCTTAACAGCCTTTGATTCTAATAATGATTTAACTTTGTTCGCTGGAAGGTCAATTGCCACACCATTTAACGTATTTTTGTAAGTACGTTTAATTTTATAAAGATTTTTATTTTCCTTTAAATCATCTTTATAAATTGTTTTCAAATCATTTTTAAAAGTTGCTTGCGCATCATCAGCTTGTTCTTTTGCATCATTAAGCGACAAACTGTTTCCATCCGCAGCTTCTTCTAATACAGCTACTTTTGCTGGCTGGTCTTTTAACTCGACAATAACCGAAAGATTTTTAGAACTTTGTAAATCGACTGAAGAAGGTAATTGTAAACCTTCTTGGTTAGTAACCTTTAATTGTTTTAAAGCTTGACGTTGTTCAGGCGTAAGCTTTGCAAGTATTTCTTCAATTGATGATTGTGTCGCAGCTTTCGCAATTGGTTGGTGATGTGTTACTGGAAATGCATTGAATAAAACACCAGTACCCAAAGCTACAACTGCTGTACTTTTGATCAAACGCTTCATGCTGACTTTCTCCCCCATTTATCTTTATTTTCTTTCTATTTAGATTATACGGAAAGTTTACAATTTCGACATTTTGACAAAATCCATCAACCTTTACTTTTTCATCGTTAAATTACGACAACTTACGACATTTTTCTTCGTTTTTTCATATTTCTTGTAATCAGAACTTCTTTTTATAAAACGCTCTACTGTCCATGCGGCTGTATATCTCTCGCTTTATTCATATGAGCAAACATTTGAATCTTTACCATAAGTCGAGAGAAGCATTGTCGTTTAGTGCAAAAAAATATAGCTTCCCTACCATTTCCTTCCTTGTTATAATGAAATTTTAATGATATTAATGTTGATATAATTTAGTTTTTGGTAAAAAAATGCAATTATTATATAAAATCTAACATTTCTCGAAGTCCTATCTATGAAACTTATTTAGTAGCAATATATTTATCCTAAAGCATAAAAAAAAGACCCCTTATTACTAACGGAGCCTTTAACGATTATTGCATTCATTTATCTGTTTATTTTATACCCAATGAAGCCTTAACACTTTCTAATGTTTGAGATTTATATTTCTTCTTAGCTGTTGGAGCATAATTAATTGTAGGATTTTGCATTAAATAGTTTTTCTCTACAAATGCCATATCTTTTTCATCCACTACTCCATCAAAATTAATATCTGCATCACGTTTATTTGTTCCCCAATAAGTTTGTAAATAAAGTGCATCCATTACATCGATCACATTGTCTTTATTTACATCTCCTGCAATCGCTGCCTTTAATGGTAAATAAAGATTTTGATACGTTACTTTACCATTTTCATGGAAACCAATTGTAAAGTCTTTGTGTACAGTAAAATGTCCTGGAATATTTAATTCAAGCTCATATTTGTCATCTGTTAATGGTAAATTTGGAATTTTAAAAGCAGCGGTAGAACTGTTTAGCGCTTCATATACAGTACCTTTTGAACTTGTTGCTTTTATTTTTATTCCAGCCTTTGAATAGTCAAGTAATCCAAGTGGGTCCCCTCCAGGGCCTAAAAGTGCTTCTGCTTTTTTCGAACCTCTTAGTAAAGAATATGTGGGCTCAATATAATAGATCGCTGGATTTCCACTCGCAACAGCAGTCGTCGTGTTCGTATTATCTGTTACATTGGTACTCATATAAGTAGGGAATGTTACAGGATATGCAGAATATTCATCACCCATTTTAAACTCTATATCTGCAAGTTTTAGATTGCCCGATAGTGGAGTAACGCCATCTTTTGTCGTAATCGTCATTGTTGCCTTATTCACATGTGAACTTGCACTTAATACAGTATCTACAAATTTAACATTTATTTTATCTGCTAGACTAGGATTTGGAGTAATATTCATAGATGCTACATTTGTATAATAATTGAATGTATATACTACTTGCTTTACGTTATTTGCTTTATTTAACAATAAAGAGGCATGTGTTGTTTCGCCCATTTTCCCCGTACGTTTTTCAGATTGCATATAACCATACGTCGTGTCATCACGAGTAACAAAGATTTCTTTACCTTCTTTAAATGTTTTATTCGAAGCTGCATCGAGCGCATAAAATACAAGCTCCATTGGTCTTGTAGGATTTGTTGGAACATCTACAGTAAATGTACCATCTGAATTTACAGGCACTGCAATTGCCCTTCCACCTAAATAGTCTTGGTAATAAACCGTAGTACTTCCTTGATTATAATTCATGCCTAGTTTTTGCATTTCTGCTGTTTCTTTATCATAAACCGAACCAGTAATCGTTACACTAGTTTGACCGTTTTCATACTCAACTACTTCAGGACTATCCACTGTTAACTTTGGTGCTGCATTATCGAAATAAACTGGTGCTTCTTGTGAGAACGTTCTTCCTGCATCATTTGTACCAATAAACTTCAACTTATAGTATCCAGGTTTGGCTAACTCTGAGTCATACGCAAATGGTTGTTCATCATCACCTGTCGCTTTAAAATATTGACCATTAAATACTTTGCTAACCGAATATTCTATATTTTCATTCATTCCTAGTCCATCAATTGTTCCTACATAACCTAATTCTTTTCCTGTATTTCCATCCTCAAGAATCACATCAATTGTACGCATATGTGATTTAATGCTCATATTCGCGTTAGTATATATTAATTGCCCAGCATATGCAGAATCAAATACTTGGGTGAATGCTTGTGGTGTCATTGTAACTGTATTCATACCTTCTTCCACCGTTTTAATCGCAAAAGGTACTTGGTATGTATCTTCGGGATTATCGTGATTTGTATACGTTACAAATCCTTCGTAAATTCCTAATTTTGCAGATTTTGGTACTGTAATTGCAACCATTGATTTCTTTTTCGAGTTTGCGCCAACTTTAATTGACTTATCTGTTACAACCATTACACCATTATCGTCAGCATCTAATGAACCTCTTCGATCTGTTTGGTAAGTAACTTTTACATCATAATTTTTCGCTAGATTGCTATTGTTATAAATATTTAGTGTACGTTGATCGCTAACATTCTTTCCTGCCGGTGCGAACACACCGAATGCAAGTGCACCAGTTAAATCTTTAACCGTTTTAAGATTTCCTTTTTTATCTAATGCACCTTTGGTTTCATCCACTACTTCAATTCTTGTTTTTGAATGAATGGCTTCATATGGATCAACTTGTCCAGCTCCTGATTCAAACACACTATAATCGCCATTTAATGGATCGGCAGTGTTCATTAATGTTTCTTTTACCCCGGCTGGTGTTAAATTTGGATTTGCTTGTAATAATAATGCTGCAACACCAGCTACGTTCGGAGTAGCCATTGATGTTCCAGATAAATTATCATAAGCGTATTCATATCTACCTATTTGATCTGCTCCATGCATATATGATGGAACAGTAGAGAACACAGCTACACCTGGTGCTGTTACTTCAGGCTTAATATCATATGTGATACGAGCTGGTCCGCGTGAACTGAATGACGCTAATTTATTTCCTTCATCCGTTACTTTTCCAATTTCATCAAATGAGAATGTTGGAGTATTACCAAGGTTAACCAACAAATTAGCACCTTGTTCGTACGACATTGAGAACGTTGGGATAAGCCCATAACCTGCACCTAAGTATGATGGTATAAACCCTTCACCAGGTACATTGTTTACTAGAATGACTGCAACTGCCCCGTGCTTTTGAGCGAATTTAATTTTATCAACAAGCGCAACCGTTCCTCGGTTAACTAATGCAATCTTTCCATTTACATCAATTGATTTATAGTCCGCATCAGCCCCATTATTCGGCACCTTAACAATCAGTAAATTTTTACCTTTTAAATTTTCTACATTGTCTCCAAAGCCTTTGCCTAATAACTTCAAATCACCGGATACATCTGATGTTCCATGCAAAGTTCCTTTAGATGTTGCAATCTCAGTCTTTGTATCATTTGCACCAACAGTAATGGCCAATGCTGCTGCACCAGGCGAACCTAACGAATACATTCCGTTACCAGAATTACCAGCTGCTACTACTGCCGTTACACCTGAAAGAACTGCATTATTTACCGCAAGACTTTCAAGATTTTCTGGATTATTTGTGCTTGCTCCAAGCGATAAATTAATAACATCCATTTCATCAGCAACCGACTTATCGATTCCAGCTAAAACATTTGCAGTTGTACCTGATCCAAATTTTCCTAACACACGATAGACGTATAAATCAGCATCTGGTGCAACACCTGTTACTGCATAATCCGTATTATTTTTCCCGCGACCAGCAATAATTCCTGATACATGAGTTCCATGCTCTGTATAAAAATATGAACCTGTCAAAGAATCATATTCTGCTAAACCGGATTTTTTCCAATCATCATACGTTGTTTCCATTGGATCCGCGTCATTATCAACAAAATCCCAACCTTTTACAGAAGTTGGACTAATTGATTTTGGATCAACTCCAGGTTGTGCACGATATCCTTTGTAAGCACCCGTTAAATCTGGGTGGTTATAATCAATTCCCGTATCAATAACCCCAACTTTAACGCCCTTTCCAGTAAAACCTTCTGCATGTAATTTGCTAACTCCAGGAAACACCTCTGTTTCCATTTTCTTTGTTGAATCAGAAGCTCCTTCAGTTGCCTTTGGAGGTTCCACTTGAATCGTATTATTTGGCCAAACTGCCTTTACAGCTTTTGATTTTAATAATGACTTTACTTTATTAGCAGGTAGGTCCATTGCTACGCCATTTAACGTATTTTTATATGTTCTTTTAATTTTATAAAGATCCTTATTTTGTTTTAAATCATCTTTATATATTGTTTGTAAATCATTTTTAAATGTTTCTTGCGCTTCGTCTGCTTTTTGCTTTGCATCATCAAGTGATAGGTTGTTTCCATTTGCAGCCTCTTCTATCACAGCTACTTTTGCGGGCTTGTCTTTAAACTCAACGATGACGGATAGATTTTTTGAACTATTAAAATCTACTGTCGAAGGTAACTGTAACCCTTCCTGAGTAGTCACCTCTAATTTTTGTAAAGCTTGACGTTGTTCAGGACTAAGTTTTGAAAGCACTTCTTCAATTGATGATTCTGTCGCCGCTTTTACAGTCGGCTGATGATGCTGTACTGGAAATGCATTGAATAATACACCAGTACTTAATGTTAAAATTGCAGTACCTTTAATTAAACGATTCAACTACTAATCTCTCCCTTATAATTAAATTTTCTTACTATTTTGATTATAAGGAAAGTTTATAACATTAAGATTTTGTTAAAATCGATCAATTCCTTTATATTTATCGCTAATAATCGAGGTGTTACAACAAAGTTCTTTCTTTATTTCAACTTAGAATACGAATATATTTCTCTTCTAGTTCCTTACTTAAAGAATCCCGATAATGCCATATTGCTAATAAGCATTTTTGAAATCTCTCATGAATCTCAGTATTTTTTACCTTTAAAGCCACATTTAATATTTCGTCTAAACCTTCATTTACTTTATTTTTTTCACACTTTAACAATCCTAGTGCATAGCAATAGTCTAAATAAAGATGCTGTTTAAATAGATCAGTTGAATTGTCCATTTCACGGATTTGCTCATCATATTTTTCAATAAATCTTTCAGCATCTTCTAATCTACCTAATTTCACATAGCTTTCTATGATTCTTGGAATTCCTACATAAAAATCTTCACGATTACTAAGCCAGCCAAAATATGAGTCAACTACATGTAGATTCCCAAAATCTAATTGCGCTACAAATCTATTTCCAACAGCAATATCCGCATAATATGCATTAATTTTTTCATATTTTTCGATTAAATTTAAAACCTCTTCCAATTTGCCACCTAATCTTGTTAAAGCAAATGCTTGATACATTAATGCTCGTCCTACATGGTCTTTTATTTTAGCCATTTTTTCTAATCGTTTAGCATAATGTAAAACTTCGTCCCAATCTTTTAACATATAATAAGTAGCTGTAATCCATAAAATAGTTAGCTCTTGAAACTTAGGTGGCATATAGGAAATATACTCGATAATACGAACTAAAACTAAGCTACCCTCACTTGTTAAACGAGTCATATAAAACTTTCGAAAATAACTGATTGCTACTTCTTCAGTTGCTGAATTTGGCATATGTTCAATAATTAATTCATAAAGAGGAAGTGCTTCTTGCTGTTTACCTTCAATAAAAAGCTGCTCAGCAACATAGAATAAATTTTGGAAGTACTTAGACCGAACTGCTTTTGATTTTTCTTCGATCATAACTGATAAAATAAACGATAACTCAGATTCAAAGCCATCTTTTGCACATTCATAAATAAAAGCGTCGCTTCTTCTTTTATCTAATAGATTTCTTTCGTTGAAGCAAAGTTTCACATATCCTTTATAAAATGATCCTTTAGGTAGCTGAAATGCTTCTGTTATTGCATCTAAATAATGTAAAGATAGTGCTTTTTTATTATTAAATATTCTACTCATATCGCTATAATGGATCTCTGCTTTTCTTGCTAACTGTTTAAGATTCCAATTATTTTTCTTCATCAGCTTGTTAAATTCATAAAGTAGAAAATCATTCATGCTGCACCCCACCTAATATTAAGAATTTTTAATCTCTCTATACGAAAAGTAAAAATGCCATAAACCATTCTATCTATGGCTTACAGCATCTAAGTTATTGTTTACTGGAATGAAATATATTGAAGACTAAGATGCTGTCTAACTATACGAGGTCATGATTTAGTAGTGACTAATTTTCCAAGTTAAGTTCCCAAATTATTAATAGAGCTAAAGTATATTGATTAACCAAATTGGTATTTCACTACATCCTTTTATATAATTTATAAAGTTGAAAAATTATTATAGAATACAAATCAAAAGCACATCTAATTCAAATTGCTGTACGATATACAAAATTAAACCATTTAATTCAATTCAAAAATTTCAGAAAATAAAAACCGTTCCTTATTTCATGTTATATACACTATATTTTAGATATTTACTTATATCCTGTAAAACGCGTTTTTGTTTATCAACCATTAAGTATTACTTAATTAAACACTCACCCTAAAGTATATTAAAATAACAATTGTGAAATATTATTTCACCATTTTGGATTAAATTCCCAGTTTTAAAATAATGACTAATAATTTAATATATTAAAAAACAAACAGTATAATCAATTCATTTTTCGATACTACATAAAGGAGGTACAAAATGAATATCGAACATTTAAAATATATTGTTGAAATATCGAAAGAGGAATCAATTTCTAAAGCTGCTAAAAACTTACACATATCTGCTTCGGCTGTAAGTCAGGCACTTAAGGAATTAGAAAAGAAATTAGAACTGAAACTATTCATCCGTCTAAAGATGAAAACAGTACCTACCGAAGCTGGAAAAGAAGTCATTCAACAAGCACAAAAAGTTTTATATGAATTTGAAATTTTAGAGGAAAAAGTTGCAATTCAAAAGAATGCTTTTCAGACTCAGCTAAAAATAGCAACTGTTCCTGGATTAGTTTATTTGGTTAATGAAGCAATCATTAATTTCAAAAAAGAGTTCCCAATGGTTGATGTTCAGGTTTATGAATGTGATCCTGGTCAGATCCTAAATACCCTTACAATTCTTCAACCCGATATTGCTTTCTTATTTTCAAATGAAGATACAATAAAAGAAAACAAAGATTTGCTATACGAACATTTAACAACTACAAAATTTTGCGTTCTCGTTGGTGATCAATCTCCATTATTTCATTTAGACGAGATTTCCCCCGACGATTTAACTGATGAAAAGTTTATCCTTTATAATAGTCATGCATTTGTAGAACACTCCCGTAAGATCGTTAACAATATGAATGTACAATTCATTTCGAATAATACCGATAGCATTAGAGATGCTGTAAAAAATGATTTAGGTGTTACTATTGGCCGTAATATAACATTAAAAAATCATCCTGATACTTTAACTGGAAAAATTAAGTCAATTCCTTTAATATCTCCTGCTTATATTAGCGACGAACTTTGGTCAGTTTATCTTAAAAACAAACCTCTAACTAAAGCTTCAAAAACTTTCATAAAATATATTCAAGCTAGTATAACGAATTGAAAAATTTACCATATGTGCATTAAATAAAAAGGCCAAATCATTGAGTGATTTGGTCTTTTAAACTAAACGCTACTCAAATGATTTTGTATAAGTTTGAACTCCTAATACTCCCTGCCAAAAGGTTTAAATAATCAACTAAACTTTTTCCAAACGATTCTTTAGTTCATTTTTGGCTTCTAATGAATGTTCCATAAAGTTTTCTTAATAAAATGTTCGTCTGTTTACTTGTTGCCATTTAGCTAAGTTTGTTAATAAAGCTATAAGTAAAAACCATAAAAAATTAAGTTTTATCCCTCCTAACAAAATCTTATTTGTACCCCTTTCTGTCGATATATTCATTATATGTATGGTTGATTTGATTTGAATTTTGAAAAAAACTATAAATTATTAATTTTTCAAATAATATTTTCAATTTAAATACTTAAATAATGTAAAACTAAAAAGGCCCTCTATCTTAAGAGCCTCTTAATTCATTGAATACATCTAATACAATAAAAGATATGTAAATGCATTAAATTATAAACTTGTACATAGTCGCAGTTCTTAAATTTGCTGATTCTATGGACTTCATTTTCTTCATGACATCTTTAATAAATCCGAGAAACATAATCACCTTAAATTTATTACAACCTAGTTTAAACCATCTATCTATACTTTACTAATAACTTCACTAAGATGACTTTATTGAAGTATATCCATTTAGTCCTTCTTAAATCACTTTCTTAAAATAAATTACCATTCCACTCTACAAGTCATGAAATATCATAATAAAATCAACTCTGTAGCCTATTGAAATATTCATTTCATTATATTAATAGTTGATAATATTTGAGCTATACAAAAAACTATCAATTCTCATTTATTTAACCCATTGCAATTTCTAGCTTTAATCTAACTAAATTACACAAGCACAATTACTTTTCCAATCTAATATACTTATTTGAAAGGAAGTGATTAGAATGCAATGGACTCAAAAAATTAGATATTTAATTGGTCAACCCGTTGGAGTTTCTTTAACAAGTGGGCAAGGTACATCTGGGGTATTGTGTGGCGTTTCTGGTTCCAAGCTGCTAATTATTGAATATATGTATCAATCACAATTTTCTCTAAAACAATACGATTTCCATATGATTCAAGATATAAATGGATTTCCACCTTGTCATAGCCAACAACCACTTTACTAATGAACCGTTTTTGTAGAAATTTTCTACTGTCCTCTTCCCTAAAATACAATGTAAACATCAAATAAAGTTTTAAGGACCTGCATGCTATATGTAGGTTTTTTCTCTGTTAAACATAAAATAATCTCCACCATAATAAACAGTTTAAGAAAGTTTCGACTGTCTACTAAGTGGAGATCTGTGTATAATTATCTTCCTAAAACTTCAATTTGACTTTATATTTATGTCTTTTTATTGCAATCCTAAGTCACTCTTAATCGATTCTAAAGTGCTACCCTTAAACTTTTTAACTGGCTTTGGTGCTGTTGTCACAAATGGATTTTGAGTTAAGTAGTATTTCTCAACAAGCGCTAAATCTTTTGCATCAACAACTCCGTCAAAATTAATATCAGCGCTTCGCTTGTTTGTACCCCAATATGTCTGAATCAGTAACGCATCCATCACATCAATGACATTATCTTTATTAATATCACCTGGCTTTGCTCCAAGTGTTGGATATGAAACAGCCTCTCCAATATTAATTCCTCTTTCCGTACGGCCAATTTCCAACGGAGTATATGTTGTGAAATGCCCAGGAATATCCATAACCACTGTATATTTATGAACCGCAGCGGGGATTCCTTTGAAGGTTACATTTCCATTTTTTTCAATTACTCCATCATAGGTCGCTCCATCAGTTCCTTTTAACTTCATTGTAGCTCCTACCTTCGTATAATCAATACTGCTATTGTATGTGCCTGAAGCAGTATATAAACCAACTCCATTTAGCTTAGCTGTTGCTGTGGAGTAAATAGGATACATTGGCAATGTGCCCAAAATAATTGTTAGTCTATTCGTACTTTCGCTATTTACTTGCATAGTAGAAAAATTTAGGACTTGAGCAAATGGGTTAAGGAACTCATTTGCATTCGTATCGACGTCCAAATCAAATAACGCCACATCTCCTGCTATTCCTTCTCCTGGTACATTGATAGTCACTGTTGTCCCTATACTAGTTGTACCCATAGAAGTTGTAGTCAGTTCTGATCCTTCTGGTAAACTTTGTGATTTTTTAAATTCAACACTATTAAAATATTTCGCTACATAATCCAATCTGAAATTAAGCTTATTGGCTTTTCGCAAATTATGTGCGTAGAACGTATAAGTAATTTTGTCACCATAATTGATAGCATCTTTATTTGGTTTTGCATAAATATAAGATGCGCCTTTCTTCGTGTAATAGACCATTTTAGGTAATGTTGCATTTCCTGCAAAGTCAGCACCAACATATTGAATTGGATTAATTGAGCCAGCTACTTTCACATCTGTACTAAACTTTCCATTTTCGTCTGTACTAATTGAATAAGCATTTGAAGCACCTGGACCATAAAACAATTTATTATTCGCCTGAGTAAGAGGCATTCCTGCCGCTTGTGTTTTGCTTATTTCAGGATCCAAAATCGTTCCCGAAACAGTAACTGTATCTTGTCCGTCTGCTAATTCTACAATTTGAGTATCGCCTTTTGGCATCGCATTTGTATCATCAAACTTAATCGTTGGTCCATTATTATCAACGCTTACTTTCGACGTTTTGGTAAACTGCTTGCCATCTTTATTTGTTCCTATCATTTTAATGTCATAGACACCATCTGGGGCTAGATCAGAAACATAACCGATTGGATTCTTTTCATCCCCTGTAAACGGAAAATATCTGCCATAGAATGCACTGTCCATAGTGTACATAGTGTCAACAGCTGCACCTGAACCACTAACAGAAGTGATTAGCCCAAGATCTTTATTCGTTTTCGGATCAACTAACACCCAATCTAGTGTCTGCATTGATGAGTTTAAGGTAAAATCTAAATCAGAATCTTTTCGACTGAATAAATTTATAACTCTATTTGTAGAAATACTCTTCGTATACACGTCAAAGTATGCCAATCCTTCATCAGCAGCCTTTACTCCAAACGGAATACGATAGCTTTCTTCTGGATTGTTTTTCTCTTTAATATTAATATATCCTTCATAAATACCTTTTTCAGCCGTTTTTGGAATGTCTAGAGTTGCAGAAAGTTGCTTTGTGCTGTTTGGCTTTACTGTAATTGACTCAGGCACATTTACTGATACACCATTTTTATTGGCGTCTAATGACCCTTTTAACCCTACATTGTATTCCACAGATAGTTCATACTTTTTGTCTTTATCACTATTATTCTTAAATGATAGTTTAGTAGTATCTGTATAGTCCTTTTCAGTTGAAACTGGAACGAATCCGTAACTTAGACCACCTGTTTGTTCTGGAATGATTTTTTCCACGCCATTTTCAATATAAGGGGTCTGATCTTGTACGCTAATAATTGTATCGGAATGAACTGCTTTCATTGGATCAATTCTTCCTGCGCCTACTTCAAATACACTGTATGGATTTTTTAGTGGATCTGCGGTATTCATCAATACTGTCTTTATATCAGCTGGGGTATATTCTGGATGAGCTTGTAATAATAATGCCGCAACTCCTGTCACATGTGGAGATGCCATAGATGTTCCTGACATTCGCAAGTAAGCTGAAGAATAATCTGATGTATCAGCTTTATTCGCTATATAGGAAGGAACTGTTGATAATATATCTACACCAGGTGCCGTTACCTCTGGTTTAATATCATATAAAGTTCCAGATGGTCCTCTAGAGCTAAATGTTGCCAATTCATCACCTGGAAGTTCTTTTTCACTTTTTGTCCCAAACGTTACTTTTGGAACACCATTTGCAAACATGTCATTAATAGCTAGTCCATCTTTATTCGTCATTGAAAAAGTTGGGATATTATCGTTACTTTCCCCTAAGAAAAATGGTATATGGCCTTCATCTGCATTCGAATTATAGATGATAACACCCGCTGCTCCATGATCTCTCGCATACTGCATTTTCTCAATTAATGCATATGTGCCTCTTTGAATAAAAGCAATTTTACCATTTACATCTTTTCCATTGTAATCGTTTGGACCGCCAAGCCCTACATTAACGATATCAAATGATTTACCAGACATGCTGCTAAAGTCATCTGTCCACTTTTTCGTCATCAACTGCATTGCCACACTAGTATTATTACTACCCGAAGCAAATTGACTATCAAACGTTGTAACTTTACTCGAAACAGAACTCGCTCCAACAGTTAGTGCTAGTGCTGCTGCTCCAGGAGAGCCTAAAGTATACAACGCATCACCCGAGTTCCCAGCTGAAACGACTGCAGTAACTCCACTTAACACGGCATTATCGATCGCAATACTTGTGGCATATAAAGGATCATTGAGTTCGGCACCTAAAGACAAATTGATAACATCCATCCCATCCTTAACTGCTTTATCAACCCCAGCAAGTATAGCTGCCGTTGTACCGCTTCCGTAAGGACCTAATACACGATATACATATAAATCAGCTTCTGGAGCTACGCCAATAACTTTATAATCAGAATTATTCTCAGCACGGCCAGCAATTGTTCCTGACACATGTGTACCATGATCTGTATAATATGTTTCTCCATTTGAATACTCTGCTTTTTTCGACTTTTGCCAGTCCGCATATGTAGTTTCCATTGGATCACTATCATTATCTACAAAGTCATATCCACCTTTAAATGCATGCTTTAAATCTGGATGATTATAATCGACACCTGTATCAATTACACCAACTTTTACACCTTTTCCTGTGTACCCTTCTTCATGAAGTTTATCAAGATTTAAAAATGGAATACTATCCACTTTTGTTTGGTCCTTCGTTTCTTCTTCTGTTTGAGCTGGCGGTTCAACATGTACAGTGTAATCACTATAAATAGCCTTTACTACTTTAGAATCTAGCAATGATTTCACTTGATTTGCTGGTAATGTTAATGCGACACCGTTCATGGAAGTTTTGTAAGTATATTTCACATGATAGGCATCCTTACCAGATTTAGTCTTTTTAAGTTTTGTTTGCAAGTCTTTTTTAAATTGTGCATGAGATTTTTCTACATTTTCATTTGCTTGTGTAAGAGAAAGCTTTTCCCCTTTAATCGCTTTAGCAATTTGTGCTGTTTTTGCTGGAAGATCCTTAAATTCAACGATAACATTTACATCTTTATCACTCGATAAATCAACATCAGGTGATAATTGTAATCCTGTTTTTAATTGATGACTATCTAATTTTTGCAATGCCTCACGCTGTTCTGGGGTTAATTTTGCTAAAATACTTTCTGCCTTTGTTGTGTTTGTTTGTGCGTGTACAACAGACGTGTAATTTAAGTTAGCAATTGGCCCTAGCAAGAGACCAGTACTCAATACAACCGCTGCAGCCCTTTTTACAGAAGGGAAATTCATGAACTTCTTTTTCAATCTTATCAATCCCTTTCTAAATTTTAGAATTTTCTTAAAAATCTAATTACATTATAAGAGCAATTGATAAGTTTGATATTTTGACGAATTCATTCAATCAACCAAATATTATTCGATAAATTCCAACAATTGGAATGAAATAATACTAGTTTTAGTAGGAGTATGCCACATAAGTAGCCCCATTCGAGAAAAATTGTTGTGCTTTGTTTGTCTAGAAGGAAAGTAGGAGGGTATCTTAGTAATGTTTTTTAGCTAGATTTGATTTTATTGTTCAAGTTAATGGATATTTAGTAGATTTCTTCAGCTTTTTTGGCGGTTTTGAAAGAATTAGGGCAATTTATTGATTTGTGTATCTGCTTTTGAATAATGATTAAGGTCAGATACCCTTACCGGTATAGGTAATATCGTATCTAATCTCTGATTCTAGGAAATTTAATTGCAGTTTTGCTAATTTTATTTGCAGATTCGCTCTTTTTATTTGCACTTTGACCTTTATTTGCAGTTTCTCATTACTTATTTGCACTTTTCACAGTTTTATTTGCGCGTTCAACTTTCTTATTTGCACCACGACCTTTATTTGCAGTTTCTAATTTGTACGGTCAACATTCCTATTAGCACCTCGACTTTTTCAACTCCTATTCTTCTTAGAATTTCCTATAAATATAAAAACGAGGATGCCCACTTTTGGGACACCCTCTAAATTAAATTATTTAACGACAGTAACCGCTACTGTTTTAGTCGTTACTTTAAACCCTTCTTTATCAACTGCATCAGCAGAAATATAATACGTCCCACTAGCTAAGCTTGCATCTGGAGACCATTTTAGATGCATTTCATGTTCGTTTTTCACATCAATGCTTTCTACTACTTTACCACTCGCATCTTTCACGTTAACCGTCCAATTTACACGAGTATTAGCAAATCCATTAATTGAAGCAATTTTACTCGAAGTTAGATTTGACGTTGGTGAAACACTGAATGCACTTACTAGCATGCCACTCGTAATATAGCTAGGATCTCCCCATACTTTATAGCTTATATTCATTGCATGGTCAATTCCCATAACAACTACACTTTTTGGCTCTTCAGATACTAAAGTTGAAGTTGCTCCAACAGGTAAAGACATTGATTTACCATTAACCCAGATAATTGACCCATAAAATCCTGATCCATTTTCATTATCTACTGCGTCAAATGAAATTTCGTATTGCCCATCTTTTGGCTTAACTTGTACATTTGACACTTTTGGTCCAACTGAATCAACATTAACAGGTAGCTTAACTTTTTGTGGTTTCGCGTTTGGATAGTCTAAAGTCGTTTTGATAACAAAGTTGTACATGCCATCACTTACTGTATTCCCGTTATCATCTTTCGAATCCCAGTTATATCCAGTGTACATTCTACTTGCAGAAATAATATTCTTTCTTATTGGCAAAGGAATACCATTATTATACTCGCTAAAGTCGCCTAAATATCTAATGATTTTTCCTTTAGCATTTTCAATATACATTTCCGCTTTTGCTAAGTTCCTAAATGCAGTAAATGAAGGGAATACACCTTTAAGTATCGAGTTTGGAGATGTAGTGATTTCATTCATGTTGAATTTTCCTGTTTTTGTATCAAATCCCATAGGTACAGAAGCACCTTCATCATCCCATAGTGCTGTATAGCCTAAAAACGCATCTTTTCGATCCCAAGCTGCAGGATCAATATTATTAAGTGAATCCCACTCACCATTAAAGCCCATATAAGGAACTGTTAAAGGAACAGCTGAATCGCTATTTTCCCCTGTTGGTATGAGGCGTACAAATCCTTCAACAAATTCATTATTCCTCATTGTTCTTGGTAAGCGAATCTCAACTTTTAGATTTTTCGTTTGTCCTGCTTTAATTTTTAAAGTAGCACCTTCAGTTCCCTTAAGTTCCTCTCCATTTACATAAATCGATGCGCCTTCAATACGTTTACTTTTTAGTGATAAATAATCTTTTGATTCTAAAGTTCCATCACCATCAAAATCAAATTGTTTCGTTTCAATTCCATCTGTTAATAAGTCTACATCGACAGTGTATTCATATTCATTTTTTGCTGCCTCTGTTTGAAGTGATTCGACATTTAAATTAAAGGTTGCTCGGTCATTTTTAATTTCTTTTAAAGCAACTGCTCCTGCCTGTTCAAGTGGAGTGTTTTTTCTTGTTACAATGACAGGTGTTTTAATTGCATTTTGTATTTGCATTAATCCAGATCCTTGAATTCGAGGAGAATATGGAACCTCGTTATTCGTTTTAGGATCCATGACCACTTTAGCCGTATTCATTAAAGCAATTTTAGCTTTTAATGCTGTATCTTCTGAGTGAGTGAGCCCTTTTTCATACAACGATTGTAGTATTAACGTAGCACCACCTGCAACATGTGGTGTCGCCATTGAAGTACCACTCATTACCTCATATTCGTTTCCAGGAGTAGTTGAATAGATTTTCCCACCTGGTGCTGAGATTTCAGGTTTAAAGTCTAAAGTCGTTGGCGCACCATATGAAGAGAAATAAGACATCGTATCTCGTGCAGGGTTATCGATCCAAGTTGCTTTCGTTAATTTCATTTTGACAACTTGTCCACTTGTTAATTTATTAATTAGAGCATCCCCTGCTGCCTTACTTGTTGTTGCTGCAGGAGTAAGATTACTTCCGAAATTTACATATGGATAATCAGCCATATTAGAAGCTGGAACTAAAATGACAGCCTTTGCTCCTCGCTTTTTAGCTTGAGATTGCATTGAAGCGTATGTTGAATAAGATGTATTCGGTTTAAAAACTACTATTTTTCCATTTACATCTTTTCCAGCATAATGTTCATCTTTAAACCCTTCGCCTACATAAACTAGCTCATAACTTTCGTTAGGAGAAAGTACTCTAGAAAGTTTGAAATTATATTGTGTTTGGTCTTGATATGGAAGTTTTAAACCATTGTCTTCTGCCAATGTATTTAATTCATAATTAGTATTTTCATAGGAAGCTACAGACAAAGCAAAAGGACTAACACCAGGCTCTCCTACAGTCCCGATATCAGGATTTTCTGCATACGGTTTGGCAGAAGCAGCCATGATACTATTTTGCGTACTATATGCTGCGTTTCCACCTGCAACTACAACTAGTGTTCCATGTTCTGTCGCTTCACGTATCGCTTTTTGAATTGGATCTTTATCTTCACTAACGAATCCTGCATCAGTTCCGAGACTCATATTAATAACATCTGCTCCCATTGCAACAGCATGGTCGATTCCTGCAATAATATCGTCTTCGAACGCCCCTCCACCTTTGTCAGAGAAAACTTTCTCAGCTAACAATTGGACACCTGGTGCGATTCCTAATACACCATCATTTTCTTCATCACCATTTGCTCCAATTGTACCTGATACATGTGTACCATGAGGATTTCCGTTTACACCACGAGGTATAACGTCTGTATCATTATCGGCCCAATCATAGCCAGTTGGAACTTTGTCAGTATACCACTGTTCATTAACAGGAGTTTCTGAAAACTTACTTTGAATATTACTTTGAGTCAACTTCTCTTTTTGTTTTCCCTTTTCCGTTAAGGTCATATCTTGATGAGTGTAGTCTATACCTGAATCGACAACACCAACAACTAGCCCTTCACCTTGATAACCATATTTCTCCCATACGCTTTGTGCTTGTACTAACTCTTTACTCGTTTTCATTGTTTGCTCATAAGTTCTTGCAATATGTACATTTGTTACACCAGGAGTTGCCTCTAAATCTTTAATATTTTTGTATTCTGTATCAAAACTAAAACCGTTAAACCCATCATAAAAACGGTGCCTAATTTTCGGATTCAATTTCTTTTTTGCCATTTTAGAGACGACATCATCTTGTTTTTGTTTCATTAAAGTTGTTTTACTTTGCTTCGTTTTCGTTTGTGAAGCTTCCTCTGGGTCTTGAACTTCAACAATTACACGCACTTTTTCATTTGCGCCATAAACTTTTGAACTATTTTCATTCATATTTTTATAGACTGATCTGTCTGATGTTTTAGCTGCTTCTTTGTTGAGATTCGTTAAATAATTTTTTAAACTCCCCTGTATATTCTCATTTCCTGTCGAATATGTAGGTTTATCCCCTTTTGTAATTTGCGCATATCCTGGAGTAGTTAAAAACATTGCTGCTAATGTCGTTGCTGTAATAACTCGGAATGGAAATTTCTTGCTATTACTCATAAATTCTAAACTCTCCCCTCGTAATCTCTTAAATTACTAAAATATGTTAACTTCAAGTTAAAAATTTATAGCCTTCAACAAACTCCAACTTGAAAGTATAACTCCAAATTTATAAATCAATAAGCTTGTACAGTTATTTTAATTTTCAGAATTTAAACACTAAATTATTTTTCAATCACAAAATAAAACTGTTAGTACACGTAATCAAATAGGCTGGTTCAGTATGCCAATAATTCGTTGCATTGAACCAGCTTAATTGATTCACTACGTTCTAACTAATTTATTGAATGCCAAGTTCACTCATAATTGACTCAAGCGTGTCACCTTTATATTTTTTCTTCGCTTCAGGTGATGAACCAGGATGTAAGTATTCTAAAGTTGAATTTTGCTTTAAATAGTTTAATTGCACGAGTTTCATATCTTTTTCATCTACAATGCCATCGAAATTGATATCTGCCGCACGTTTGTTTGTTCCCCAATAGGTTCTGATATACTCAGCATCTAACACATCAATAACATTATCTTTGTTTACATCACCTGCTATAACATACGCATCACTAACTAATGCAATTAAACCAGCTTGCATATCTCCTTTTTTAGTTGTAGTTTCAACGGTATCGTAATACGTGAAATGTCCAGGTATATCAACTGCCACAGTGTATCCTTTATCATTCAATGGTACATTACCAAAGTTGAATGAACTGTTAGCATTTAAATTTTGTTCAAGTGTAGTTCCTTGTGAATCTAGCAAACTGATCTTCCCGCCTATTTTTGAATAATCTAAAGCTGAATTCCATACATTGTTTTCAGCGAGTAATCCTTGGGAAATAACTTTTCCTGACACAATCGATTGTTTTTGAGCTACTTGAATATTATTGTAATCAAAGAATGGTTGAGCAAATACCCATTTTCCAGATTGATCTGTTAGAAGCGTATTAAAGGTCAAAAACCCAGTTTGATCTAACTGACTTCCATCTTTTACTTTCAAATACACATCAATCATTGGAATATCACCGCTCACCTCGTGAGTTCCATCCATCGTCAACGTATACACTTCATCCATATAAGTTCCACCATTTATTGGATTTGTTACATGCTTTATATTAATTGAACTATATTTTGAAATCTCAGGACGCGCTTGTACATTTACGATTTCTACTTGCTTAGGATCAATTTTCATTGTAAATTTTGCTTCCTTTAAATCCTTCAAGTTTTGGACAGTTAATGAATATTTCACTGTATCGCCTGCTCTAACTACTTTTTTGTCCAAATCACCTGTTACATATGGCGTACCTTCCTTCAAGAAGTAAACCGTCGTACGACTTTTTCGATTATTTGCTGCATCAAGCCCATCTATAAATGTAGTAATGATATCTTTACGATTATCAAGTGGTAGGTTATATTCCAATTGGCCATTTTTATCTACTTGCTTTACAATGTCCGGGAAACCAGTAAACCCTGAATACGTAAATCCTACCTTGTTATTAGATTGATCAATATTAAAACCAAGGTCCTGCATTTCTGCTACTTCGTGATCAATAACTGTTGCCTTAATCGGATAAGATGTTTGATTTGCAGGGTATTCAATTACCCTTTTATCATCTACATTAGTTTGAAAGTCTGGATTTGTGTTATCTACGAAGAAATCTTTCTCAATTGAAAATGTTTTTCCATGGTCATTTGTACCAATCAATTTAAACTTGTATTGACCTTGCTTAGCATAGACTACTTTATCTGAGATCGGCTGATTTTTACTTCCAGTAAATGGTCTATATGACCCATCGTAATCTAGCCAGCCATAGTCTATATTTTCATTGACTGACATTCCATCAAGTTGACCAATGTACCCAAGGTCTTTTCCAGATTTACCATCTACTAATACTGCGTCAATCACTTTCATATGCGACTTTACGCTAAATTCAAACTGTAAATTCGTTTTGTAAATTTGACTTGCTCCATTTGGCATTGTCGACATAGAAGGATTAGCGAGTGATAAGTTTCCCATCCCCTCTTCAACAACTCGAATTACAAATGGAACCTTATAAGTTTCATTAGGATTCGCTTTATTTGTATAAACTACATATCCTTCATATGTACCATTTTCAGCAGTTTTCGGAACAAAAATTGATACCTTAGTCTGCTTTTGATTGTTTCCTTTTACTTTAATCTCCGAATCAGTGATAACATGTACATCGTTTTTTTCGGCATCTTTTGAATCTCTTACTCCAGTTTGGAATTGTACATCAACTTTAAAAGTTTTGTTCTCACTTTCCAAATTTGAAAGGACTACTTTACGGCTATCTAAAATATCATTACCTGATGCTCCAAAAGATCCGAAACTAATCCCACCTGTTTTTTCTTGAATAGTTGTTTCCTCTCCATTGCTAATGATTGGTGTTTTATCCAAAACTTGAATTTCCATACCAGTATGAACTGCTTTATATGGATCAATTCGACCAGCACCTACTTCAAATACGCTATATGGTTTCTTCAACTCATCTGCCGTATTCATTATGATCGACTTTATATCCTCAGGCTGTAAATTTGGATTTGCTTGTAACATTACGGCTGCAACTCCTGCAGTATAAGGTGATGCCATTGAAGTTCCAGATAATCTTTGATAAGCATATTCGTAATTACTTTGATTATCTTTACTATTTATATAAGAAGGTACGGTAGACATGATTGAAACACCAGGTGCCACAATCTCAGGCTTAATATCATAATTAATACGAGATGGTCCACGAGAACTGAAATCTGCTAATGTGTCGCCTTCTAATGTTCCTTTACCTATTTCAGTAAATGTAAAAGATGCATTACCTGCTTGTACATTTTTTAATAACTCTAATCCTTCTGTATTCGATAACGTGAACGTAGGAATATTTGTTGTACCTTCTCCAAGATAATAAGGGATAAGACCTTCATCTGGATTGTCATTGTACATTAAAATGCCAGCTGCTCCCTTTAGCTGTGCATACTTCACTTTATCTTGTAAAGTAATTGAACCACGTGCAACAAGTACAAATTTTCCTTTTACATCCTTTCCTACATAGTTGCTTGAGCTACCGACTCCAACATCTACAATCGGGAATGTTTTCCCAATTAATCCCGGTATATCATCTGAATATGCTTTTGCCATTAAACGTACATGAGCTTGCTCAGCACTTTCGCTTTGCATCGAGATCGTGAATGTTTCCATCTCGATTGGCACATCACTTGCTCCTACTGACAAAGGTAATGCAGCAGCACCTGGTGAACCTAACGTATATAAATCACTACCAGAATTCCCTGCTGCTACAACCGCCGTTACACCACTTAAAACGGCATAATTGACCGCCATACTCGTTGGAAATAGAGGATCATTAACAGCAGCGCCTAGTGATAAGTTGATGACGTCCATCCCATCTGCTACAGCCTTATCAATTCCTGATAAAATCGCATCACTTGATCCTGAACCATACGGACCAAGAACACGGTACACATAAAGGTCAGCATCTGGTGCAACTCCTGTCGTCGCAAACTCGCTATTGTTTTTGCCGCGTCCAGCAATAATGCCAGATACATGAGTTCCATGCTCTGTATAATAAGTGGATCCATTTGAAGTTTCGGCTTTTTTGGAATTCTTCCAATCCGAATAGGTCGTTTCCATTGGATCTGTATCATTATCTACAAAGTCATAGCCACCTTTGTAGGCGCCCTTTAAATCAGGATGATTATAGTCAATTCCCGTATCAATGACCCCAACTTTTATTCCTTTCCCTGTATAATCCTCATCATGTAATTTATCTACACCAAGGTACGAGTTTCCGCCTGGGATGTTTATAGATGATGATGCTTCTTTTGTTGTGTTTTCTTCTTTTGGCAGATCAAGTTGTACTACCTTATCGCTCCAAATAGATTTAACAGCATCAGAGGACAATAAGCTTTTAACCTTATTTGCGGGTAACGTCATAGCCACACCATTAAAGGCATTCTTATAAATTCGTTTGATCTTAAATGAGGATTTCTTTTTTTGAATATCCTTTTTAAAAATCGATTTTAAATCTTGCTGAAATGTTGCTTGATCACCATCTCTTAAACTTCTAGCTTTACTAGCTGATAAACTTTTCCCATTAATCTCTGCTTCTAATTGCGCAACTTTTTCAGGCTTTTGCTTAAATTCAACTATAACTGAAACTTCTTTTTCGCTATTGAGATCTACATTCGGGTCAAGTTTAAGACCTGTACTATCATTTAACTGTAAATCTCTCAAAGCAGAACGTTGCTCATCCGTCAGATGAGATAAAACGTCTTCAGCTTTTGTATTTGTCTCCGCTTTTACAACAGAATGATAACTGATTGGAGTAATTGTTCCTAAAATTACTCCTACGCTCATTACTAAGCTAAAAGCATTTTTTCTTTTGGTATTTCTCTTTTGTTTCATTGAGTCGTGTGTCTCCCTTCGCTAACACAAAAAGTTAGTCTATTATGAATTTTCTTAAAATTATAATCACATTATAATGAAAATTGATTTATTTGATATTTTTACAAAAAGATTCAACATACCAAATATTAATCGATAATATTCAACAATAGGATTTGTATAAGAATGTAAGGTTAATTAATATAAACAGACTTCATTCAAATAAAAAACGCCAATCTTTATTCTGTTGGCAGATTGGCGTTTTCTATAGGTTTTTAATGCAATTGTTTACGATTGATATTATTAATCTATTAACTTTTTGAGAACGTTCTAGTAAATTTTTAATAAAATTCAGCTAAATAAAATACGGTAAATTTTTACATTTTTTTCATTTTCACTAATAAGTTGACGAATTCTCGTAATTCCTATTTTTGATTTAGTCTATCAAATTAACAATTATTTAAAGCTTAATTAAAAGTTTAGTAAGCTAATGGCGGTGTATTTAAGTAAAGTAGTTGTTATAAAAAAAAAACGCTATTCCTTCTTAAAAAATGAGAAAGAATAGCGTTTTTTTCTTTATTAAAATCTAAAATCTATTAAATCATTTCTGAAACTAACTTTGCCATGATTACATTTGAAACTATAACTGGGAGATCAGTTAATTGGGACACTATTCCTCTTGATTGTTCTTGGTATGCCATACAATCTAGTAATATAAGATCTACTTTACCCTTCAGTTCTTTTGCTGCTTTTTCAAAGTTTTTCAAATCATTTTTATAAGGAGAAGCAATCGTAATATATGGATTCATTCCAAACTGAGAAAACTTATTCTTAATACTATCTACTTGTTCAGCTAAAGGGATAATAACGCCTAATCGACGTTGTCCCAGTATTGCTTTGACAGCCGAAGGAATAATTTGATCTGGTTCAATTAAATAGGATATATTTGTTTGTAATCCTGGAAATTCGCCCGTACAAAGTAGCAAAATTTGCTTTATCCCCATTGTCTCCAGTAGATTAATTTTGTCTTGCATAATGGATTGCATTTTCTTCCTCGACATCACAACAGAATCACCATTGATTAATCGAGTAGTTAATATATAATCGCCAAAGTCTGGTGACAACTGTTCTTCAATCAATTCTTTCGTAAAGCCATCCAAAACTCCAACTTGAACTATTTCAGAATGACCATTTAAGTGTTTTTCAATAACTGATGCCATATCATGTCTTGGTGCTTGACCTATTGTAATCATTCCTAGCTTTGTCATTTGTTTCACTCCTATTTAAAAGGCAAATGTAAAGATCTTTGATGATCAATGAATAGCTTCTTTCCCCATTGTTTGTAAGATTTTCATAGAACCATAGAGTCCAATAATTTTCTCAAACTCATCTTTATCATAAAATTGGCATGTACCGTTTGTAGTTTCTTTGGCAACTTCAATTGCAAACCGAGCAGCTAAAGCAATATCTGTTTCATGACTAGCTCCTGTACCACAGCCTGGAACAGCAGATTGAGCTGTAATTGCTAAGCCTATAACAGGTGAGTCAGTAGCGACAGACGGCTGAAGGATTGAATTAATATGATAGATATCATTTCCATAAGGTGTTATATCCTGCATTGTAATTGGATAGGTAACTGGAAGCTGTCCTGTCGTCATCTCCATAATTCTTAGTAGATCCTCGCTAACACGAAGAATGTAACCTTCTTTCACGGTTGGGGAAATTGCAACCCCTTTATGGTTAATAACACGATTACCTTTTGTCGTATCAATCGATAAAACGAAGTCCATTTCAGGTAATACTTCATATTCATTCATTGTTAAAATATCAACAGGCGAATCCATAAAATCTACAGGCTCATGTGGAAGAGTAGGAGCATCCGGACAAATATGAGTTGTTACATACACATCGCCTTTCAAAGCATCTCCTTTTACTTGCATATCCGCTAATTTTAACGCAGAAGCAATAGCTGCTACAGCTCCATCTGCATCAGAAACTAGACCGATTCTGCTAGGTCGTGCGCCAATTCCACCAAGTCTACCTACAATTCCGAAAGTAGGAGCAACACCGCCAGCAGTTTTACCCTCGTTCCCTGGAATTAAAATCTTGATAAAATCCGTGCTACCTTGCTGCCCTGTTACCGTATTTACTTCCACTTTAACGTCGGGATATAAATTAAATAACTCTTTTACCTTTTCACCATTTACATACGCGTTATCTAAAGCATCAATTACAGTAAGTGTTTGTTTAAGTGTCATTTTAAAGTCCTCCCCTCATTCATACGATTTGTATTAAAGAACTGATTTTTTAATAATGCCTTCAATTTGTCTCAAAAGATTTTCATTGCTCATTGTTGTGCTTAAAATTAAATTTTCTTTCGGCACTGCAATTACTGAAAGATGCTGCCCTTTTTCAATTGCTGCCGATACAATTGGTTTCGCTGTTTTTGCGTCAAAAGTCATAATTAAATCCGGGAAGGTGCCGAAACGCTCACCATCTTTTTCTAACGTCATATATTCATTCCAAAATGTTAATTCATAAGAATCATTGATCCAAACGGTTCCCACATCAAATCCGCCCGCGGTTTCAAGTTGAAAATCGGTAACAGTTCCTGTTGTAATAATTTTCCCACCTAGCTTTTTGACAACCGCATCGATTGCAGCTTCACCTTGATGAGTTAATAATGCTTCCCCAACTTCCATCGCCTGCATAATTGCTCCTGGTGCTCCGTTTTGCTTTGCGTATGCGACAGTTACTGGGTTTCTAGCAACTGCAACAACTCCACCAGCTTCAATTGATGCTTTTCGAACCATGTTTGATGTCTTATCAAGTGAACCAGAAATGCTCACCTCAACATAGTTTTCATCTTTTCCACCAATAGCAGCTTGATGTGATACATAATCGGGAAGCTCGGATAAATTTAGAGAACCCATCGATCCAGTTGGATGCGCTCGTCCATTACACGGGATATCGATAACTGGAATATTTGTCACAGCACTTTGAAACCATCCATTTACAGAGGTCCCTGCTCCGTTCTCATTTGTCATAATTCCTTTAATTGGTTTATCAATTTTCTTTGAAAGAAGCTCTAATGCTTGAGCATAATGGACGGGTTTCACAAACTGATCCTTTGCCGCTGGTGCTCCAACTAATGAAACTGTTACAAGTAGATCCTCATCTTCAAGCTCGTCCACTGTAAGAAGTTGCGGTTGACCAACTTCAAGCGCTAACTTACCAATTTTAAGACCTTCTTCAATCCAGCCACCGCCGCCGCCACCTAAGACTGCGCCTCCATAAACTACATATTCCACTGTTTTTTCATCTAATTTTATAACTGTCATTTTAATCGCCTCACTTTTTCATTTTGAACATTGAATTAAAGAAGTTGAACAATGCGTCACCCGCAATAAATCCTGCGGCTAAAATACTCATTGGAGCTTCAGCTTCTTTCCCTTTTACTTTCAATACAATAACTCGAATTAAAATCCCTAAAAGTACAGCCCAACACGCATTTGGACTTAAAATAAGTAATCCGGTAGCAAATAAAACACCTAATTGTCGACCAGGGCCACCAATTAATTGAAGAATCGCGCCTGGTATCGCCCAAAGTAAAAGCTGTTTTGCTACTTCTGGGGATGCACCTGCTTTAATTGTTGAAACATATACCGCATCAATTGGTGGTACTAAGCCTTGTGCGAAAAAACCTTTATATGTGATAAGAACTGTCAAAAGAGCGACCCCAAAAGAAATCATCCCTGTAATGTACTGTTGTTTTCTTCCTTGTAATTCATACTCTTTGTCTTCGCCGTTTCCGCGAAGAATGTAACCAGTTTTTAGATCATATCCCATATCAGCAAAAGCTGGACCTGTTGCAGCACTGAATCCTGCTAATAAAGCTAGTGCTACAGGTGGAAATCCGATCAACATTCCAAATAAAAGTGTAATGAATGCAACGGCAAATGCTGGGAACCAACCAGAATGCATAGCAGCAATCCCTACAATCAATTCATGTACAAATGCTGCAAAAGCGGCAAATAATAAGAATCCTATGAACATCCCAGGAGACATTTTTGTAATAATACCTCCAGTAATAGCAATTAATAGGGCTATTATCAGATATGCAATAAATCCATACCCCAATGCACGTCTTGCTTCTTTAATCGGTCTAGTTAATCTACTCTCATCTAACTTAGCTGCAGTATTCTTTTGTTTTTCATTACTTTTCTTTTGTTTACCAAAAATCAGGAACGAGACTTGAACTAAAGCTACAATTCCGCTCCAATCATAAATCCATGAGCGATGTAATGTTGATTTATATCAAAATTGAACCAAGGAATCGAATACTGGTGAATCATAAGTCCAATTCCAAACATTGAAAGGGCCCAAATATTCCCGATAAATGCTGTACCAAATGCTGACATTGAAATATTAAAATAAGAACCTATTAATCCAATTCCAGTACCAATCCCTAAAAGTGCTGCACGTTTTCCACCCTTATCTCCTGCAAGAATTGATTGAGCTGTAGCAACGCCGGGTGCCCAAGTTTCAGATGCTGGGAAAAGTCTAGAATCAAAAATTTTGTAAAGAATAGCAGCGTCGACAAACATTGCTAACGCAGCACCAATCAACATTGGGACAATTAATTTTGAGTTCCCCATGACGAATGGAATTCCAATTGGTATTAACAAGCTATTAGCTGCACCAAACGTCGCTGAAGAGATTGACGTTTGAACAAGATTTTGTCGATGAATCGATTTATACTTTTTGAACATTGCTCCTGGAATTCTAGCTACTAGCATCGCAACAAGTGCACCAACAATTGATGTACTAGGCGTAACGCCAAGCGTCGTAATGATTTGCATTCCAATGATTGCTCCAATAACGCTCGTTATGATATTGAAGATCAGTGCAAAAGGCTCAAAAATACTTGGATGCTTTTTTTTGTCTTTCATAGATAATTCCCCCATTTAAATTCCCAGCTATAAATTTACTTTTTCTTTCTGTAAAAATTCTCTAATTTCAGTCTTCTTTGGTTATTACTTTGTTTATTCCTCCTTTTTATTTTTATCAATTTATACTGTTTCTATATTAGAAACACTGTTTCTTAAAATATAAACCAATTATAAATAATAATCTAAAAATTTTCAATATTAATATTCTTCCAAGGATTGGTAATGAGGTTTTCTTGCTATTAGTATGTAAACAAAATATAGAAATAAAAAAACTGCACCTCAATCGCTAGTTGCCCTAGCAATTGAGAGTGCAGTCCAAAAATGGTCTTATTTATGTATCATATTAAATTCGAATGTAATTTGTTGTACTTGAAGCTAAGAAAAAAGATTTATCTTGGTATGTAATGATTTTGATTTTCCAGATCGTACTGAGATAGATACCCCTGGATTTTCTCTGCCGTCCTCTGAAGTTTCGGTAATACTTCTGGAACAATCGATTCAGGCATACGATATTCTGGACCTCCAATTGTCAATGAAGCAATGATTTCCTGCTTTCTGTTAAAAAGAGGAACAGCTAATGCGAAGATTGATTCCGAATATTCACCGATTGAATAACACCAACCTTTTGCACGAATCTCTTCTAAATCTATTAACAACTTTTCAGGCTCTAGTATTGTCTTACTAGTAAACGCCTGTAATCCCTTATCTATAATTTCTGCTATTTTTTCTTCCGGAAGATAGGCCATCATAACTTTACTAGATGCCCCTGCATATAGTATCGTTCTCGCTCCTTTAGAAACTGCAAATTTGATTCTTCTATCAGTTTCAGCAATTTCAACTGTAACAGCTTCTGATCCATCAAGCCAAGTTAAAAAAGTTGATTCCTCTGTTTCCTCTGAAAGCTCTTTCATAATTGGATAAATATAATTAGAAAGATTCATTTTCTCTTGAACGATATGACCATATTCTAAAAATCGAATACCAAGTTCGTATTTCTTTGTTTCCGGGTTTTGAGCTAAAAATCCATGACTCTCAAAAGTAGCTAGAATTCTATAAACGACTGAATGGTTCATATTTATTTCCTTAGATAACTCTCGAACACCCCATGAAGGATTTTGCTTTGTAAAACATTTCAAAAGCTCTAAAGAATTGTCTAATGTTTTTAGCATGTTGGCACACCTCTAATGTCTCTATATTAGAACCGTAGTTTCTATTCTTTATTTCCATTATAACTGTATCTAATGGAAGAATAAAACAAAAAATGTATAGTGAAGCGGTAAGGTTTATGGGCACGTTTATTTCGCTCTTTATAGCAAGGTTACTGAATAAAAACAAATTGTAAAATCTTTTATATATTATTTTACGATTATAATAATTAAAAAAATAGAGGTCAAAAACAACAATAATAGCAACAAAGGATAAACAAATAAATGCACTATATATCCTCCAATCTATAGAAAGACTCCGGTATTATACCGGAGCCAATTAAAACAAAAATTATGTTAAGTTTCTAGTCTTTTGTTTTAGTTAATCCCTAAGTCTTTCTTAACACTTTCTAAAGTTTGTTTTTTGTATGTCTTTTTAGGTTTTACTGTACTGTCTATTGAAGTATTTTGCATTAAGTAGTTTTTCTCTACAAATGCCAAATCCTTTTCATCAACGATACCATCATTGTTAATATCAGCAGCACGTTTATTCGTTCCCCAATAAACTTGTAAGTAAATCGCATCCATTACATCAATAACATTATCGCCATTTACATCGCCTGCATGGTTTTTGTCCATTTCTACTAACTTTGAAGCCCCAGCAAGATTACCATTGATGTCTCTTGTTAAGTTTGATGTTACTTTCGTTGCAAAATGGCCAGGTATTTTCACATAGATGTCATAGTCTTTATTTGAAAAAGGTAAGTTATCAATTGTAAAGTAAGAACTTTTTGAGATGTTAGTTACATTATAAGTTTTGCCATTTGCATCTTGTGCATATACTATTGCTCCAAGCTTAGAGTAGTCCACCTTAGGATCTATCTGTCCATTTTTCATGAACGCTTCAGGCGAAATAAGTCCACTCACCGTCGATTGTTTAGGTAATACATAAAATGGTTTGTCTTTATAAACACGAATTAAGTTAGTAGTAGTTGCATCAGCTGTTTTCTTATATTTAAAAGATGATACATCAAATGCATATCCCTCTTGTAAATATAGCTTATCATTTGTCACTTTTAACGTAACATCTAAGAAAGGTAAGTCTTTATCAATTTTTAAATCTCCTTGATCAATAGAAGCTCCCACCTTAACAGAGCCTGTACTCAAAACTGGTGTCGTTAAATTTACTTTTGCTCCTTTTTCCTCGGCATATTTTTTAAATGCATCGTTGACCTTCACACTTTGGAATGAGTAGAAATCCTTACCAAAAGGCACAGTAAACTCTCCAGAAGCGAGTTGTTTTATATTGTTTAAATTCAATGTCATTGTAATTTCATCACCAAGTCGGACATTTTCTTTGTTATAAGTTGGAACCCCGTATTCAGTTCCTTCTTTTATAAATTTGTAATTTTTAATCCCTTTTGGATATGATTCTGCTGCTGTACCATTATCAAAAACGAATAAATTTGAATCTACATAACCTACTTGGTCAACCTCAAACTTAGTTACAGGGAATCTAAAGTTTCCGTCCTTATCAACTGCAAGTAGCATATTATTATATACGCTATACTCATAGTAAAGTGCACCGTTAATAGATTGATCAACATTTAAACCTTTCTGTTTAAGTGCTTCAACACCTGCATCAAATACATTTCCATGAATCCAAATTGCTGGTCCATTATATCCAGGTTCTGTTGTATACATTGAATCATTCACTTCATATACACCAGGCTTCATGTCTACTTCTACTTTTGGTGGCGTATTGTCAATTGTAACTTTATCTTCCATACTATACGATTTTCCGTTTTCATCATGTGTAATCATTTCAACTATATAGTCGCCTTCTGGCAGTCTTACTTTTTGGTCGGAAATAGGTCGTTTCTTATCATTTGTAAATGGATAGACCACACCAGTAAATATACTCTGTAAGAAATAATCTTTACCAGTTAATAAATTACTTGCGCCAGTAGAACCTACAAGTCCAACTGGCTCCCCTGTTTTACCATCTTTGACTAACACATCGATCATAGTTGACGGACTTGATAATCTGAAGTACCCGTTTACATACAGTGTCGAATATGGATGGATATTTTCCGGATTATCCGACATCATCGGTCTACTTATGCGCATATAATCAAACCCTTTACTATTTCTTACGTTGATTGAAAATGGGATTTGATAGTTTTCGTCTTTATTCTTTGAATTGACAAAATAAATGTATCCTTCATATCTTCCTGTCTGCGCTTGTTTTGGTACCGAAATCGTTGGATTAATTTGTGCACTTTTCCCCGCATCAACCGATATAGTACTTGGTACATCTACTGTCACGCCATTTTTTTCACCATCTAGCACTTCACCCATCGCAGGTAATAACTTAACACTTATATCGAACTTTTTCATGTCTTGCGTATTATGATTTTCAATGACAACTTTTCGGCTGTCTTGAATTTGCTTAGCATCGCCTAAATAGTGAGTACCGTAAGAAATAGAGCCTGTTTCTTCATCAATATCGACTAAATTACCATCTTGTTCATTCTTTGTTGTGTCCATAACCTTCAGTAAAGTATCGGAATGAACTGCCTCATACACATTGATTCTACCTGCCCCAACTGCATTAACTGAGTAATCACCGTTCATTTTGTCAGCAGTATTCATTAAAGCTTCTTTTACTTCAAAAGGAGTATAATCAGGATGTGCTTGCAAAATTAACGCTGCAGATCCAGTTACATGAGGTGTAGCCATTGATGTCCCAGAAAGACGACCATATGCCATATCGTAATTCGCATCATCATTCTTGTCATTTATATATTTAGGAAGCGTAGAGAATATTGCTACACCAGGTCCTACGACATCTGGTTTAATATCATCATTACCTTCAGCTGGTCCTCTTGAACTAAAATCAGCTAAGTGATCTCCTTCAGTCTTAATACTTCCAGCTGATACGAACGTAATATCTTTTTGGCCTTTCAAACGTTCTCCGTCCGCTTTTGAAATGCGGAAAGATGGAACATAATTTGTCCCTTCGCCAAGATAAGCATCGATATTTCCATCAACATTATTGTAAATAATGACGGCTTTTGCACCAGCTGCTTTTGCGTTTTGGATTTTTTCATCGAAAGTATAGGTACCGCGTTGAATCAACGCTACTTTACCAGTTACATCTTTATTTGTATAATCGGCTTTAGTTCCTAAACCTACATCAACTAACGGCAAAGTCTTACCTTGAAGGTCTTCTAATTTATCTGTATAATTCTCTGCTATTAGTTGCATATTTGTAAAAGTTTGATCCCCTGCACTTGCAGTCATTGTTGGAATTGTTAGCGACACGTCACTTGCTCCAACTGTTACCGCTAAGGCAGCTGCTCCTGGAGATCCTAACGTTTTTTCATCTGGGCCTGCATTCCCTGCCGCGACTACTGCAACAGTACCTGAAAGCATTGCATTGTTAATCGCAATCGATGTCGGTTCAAGCGGATCGTTTTCGCTAGATCCTAAGGATAAGTTGATAACATCCATTCCATCTTTTACAGCTCTATCGATACCAGCCATAACCGCGTCGTTTGACCCGCTTCCGTATGGTCCCAATACACGGTACACATATAAATCAACGTCAGGAGCTACCCCCATTACAGCTGATGATGAGTCATTTTTCTTTTGTGCACCAATTGATCCTGATACATGTGTTCCATGCTCTGTATAGTAAGTTGAACCATTTGAATCAGTTTCTGCCTGCCCAGAAGCTTTCCAATCTTTATACGTTGTCTCCATCGGATCGGAATCATTATCTACGAAATCGTAGCCACCTTTATAAATCCCTTTTAAATCAGGATGGTTATAGTCGATACCTGTATCAATAACCCCTACTTTTACGCCTTTACCAGTAATATTCTCTTCGTGAAGTTTGTCTGCTCCGATTTGCGGAAGACTATCATCCACTTTTGTTGGAGTAGATGTTTTCAATTCATCCGCCTCTTTTGGAAGATCAAGTGCTACACTTTTATCCGACCAAATTCGTTTAACAACCCCAGTGCTCAGTAGCTGTTGCACTGCCGTTCCTGGCAAAGTCATCGCCACACCATTGAAAGCATCATGGTATTCTCTAGTAATTTTAGCGGCATTCATCTTAGCTGCTTTTCGCTCATTCTGACTCTTTACTTTACCCCACTCTTTTTTAAATGTAGCATGATCATTATCAAGTTGAGTTTTTGCAGAAGTAAGTGAAAGTTTCTTTCCTTTCAACGCCTGCTTTAAAACTTCTACCTTTGCAGGTGCTTCATTAAATTCAACAATTACATTCACTAATTCCGGGCTTCTTTGGTTAATATCCGGTGATATAACGAACCCTGGTGACACATCAAGTTGATTCAGTGCCATTCTTTCCTCATCAGTTAAACTCGATAGCATTTTCTCTACACTACTCTGATTATTCTGACTTTTGGTTTCAGCATTAGCCTTAAATTGTCCATTTGCAGAAAATAACAAACTAGTAATTAAAGTGCCAGTTAGAACATGTTTCATTTTACTCATTTTCATAACTTTCCCCCTGATCGCTTAATTAGTAAATTTAGAAAACGAATGGGTACTTTAACTAATAGAAGATGAAATTTATCCTCACTAAATCAGCTGTTGAAACTGATTTAGTACTATGTAAGTGTTCAAGTATTCATATTCTAAGTACATCTTTTAACTCTCTATTACTGCATATTCTCGCTCCATTCAGTAATAATCCAAGTGGTTCTAGGGCAGAACTTTCTATGTACTGTAAAATTTTATCCTTTAAAACACACTATTAAATGGAATTCACCATCTTTCATCTCTCTTAAGTTAAAGACTTTTTTAAATTTCTCCCTCCCAATAGTAACTTCCCATCCTAAATTGATTATATGGAAAGTTGATTGTATATAAATTTCTAAAAATTCTGTCATTTTATCTATATTTATCGACATAAATTAACAAATATTACTATTTTTTAACAATTATCTTAATTTAAAATGTTGTATTTTAATAGATTATTAATTCTGGATAAGTTATATTTTGGGGTTAATTTTTAATTCTACCTGATAAAGTCTAAATTTGTATGAGAAACTATTTACTCTGTCACTTTACAAAAGAATTTACCTTTACGTATTTTCTAGTTCTTTTATGTAAAAATAAGGTAAGAATAAAAGTTAAAGGTTGAGGAAAATGTTTGGAACACTTGATGTTATAATTCGAACTCTTTCAGCATTTGTTTTACTTATTTGCATTACTCATGTGCTTGGAAAACAAACAATTTCAAAAATGACTTATCATGACTATATTACTTCTATTACAATAGGCTCTATTGCAGGTAATTTAGCGTTTAATACTTCTATAAAATTCAGTAACTATGTAACTGCACTAATCATTCTTTGCGCGTTTTTATTCCTTGCTACTTTAGTTTCATTAAAAAGTAGAAAAGCTAGAGCATTATTTAATGGTGAACCTACTGTTGTCATAGAAGATGGAAAAATACTCGAAAAAAACTTATTAAAATTAAGAATTACAATGGATTCCTTAAATCAAGGACTAAGAAGAAGAGATATATTTGATATTGATGAAGTTGAATATGCTATTTTTGAACCTGACGGACATTTATCGATCTTAAAGAAGCCTCCATATCGCTTTGTAACGAGGCAAGATTTAGGAATTTTTAGTTCTTCCAATTCTCAATTCCCTATTGAAATTATAATGAGTGGTCAAATTATCCATAAAAACATCACACAAAATCATTTAACAAAAGATTGGATCATGACTGAATTAAAGCAGCGAGGTTTGATTTTAGCTGATGTTTCATATTGTGTTCGTGGAACAAATGGACAGCTGTATTTTGATTTGTATAACGATAAGATTGATTCGCCTATTGATATAGAGCAGTGAAATAAAAATCGGTAACCTCCTTAGAGATTACCGATTTTCTACTAAAGTTTTAAATTACTCTAAGCCAAGTGCTTGTAAAACATCATCTAATGTTTTGCCTTTGTATTTCTTAACTGCTTTCGGAGAATTTTCATTCCATGGATTTTGCATCATGTAGTTATTAATTACATATTGCATATCTTTTTCGTCAACTACGCCATCATAGTTAATGTCAGCATCGCGTTTATTTGTACCCCAGTATGTTTGAATGTAGATCGCATCATTTATGTCAATAACATTATCTTTATTAACATCGCCACCTGGAATATAGTCATAATCCACTGGTTTCGATCCTGCTTTAACTTTCCCATCATCTTTTATGCCTACTGTAAAATCTTTCGTAAACGTAAAGTGACCTGGTACATCAATTTTTTGTGTAAAAGTCTCATCTGTAATTGGTAATCTTGTTCTAAATGCCCAAGGAGCTGTGTCATAATAACCGATTTGATCAGTTACACCATATTCTTTACCATTTTCATCTTTCACGCTAACTTTTGCACCTATTTTACTATAGTCAAGTTGTTTCATTTCAGGCTCTAAACCACTAAACTTCATTAAACCTTCAGCTTGGACTGATCCTCTCATAAGTGAATATGTAGGTGTCAGATAAAAATATGGTTGTATTCCTTGTGTCGTAACAGTTGAATTATCAACATTTGTATAAACAGCACTAAAGAATCTTGAACCTGTAGTACTTTTGAACATAATTGGAGCTTTAGTGTAAACGTCTTTTGATTTTACAGTTAAGTCTACCAACGATGCATCCCCAGCTATTCCTGTATTTGCTAAATCTCCAGTCGCTGTTGCAGTGATCGTCATTTTACTGCTTCCGCTCCCTGTATCAGTAGTCGTATATTGTACATCTAATTTCCCTTTAAATGCAGAAGTTGGTTGTACATTTACTACATCAAGGTATGCACTTGGATAACTGAAACTAAATTCAGCTTTCTTCACGTTTGATTGCACATTTTTTGTTGAGAAAGTCACTGTATTTGTATCCCCAGCATTAATGCGTTGCTTACTCGGGATTGCAGTTGTATATGCTGTACCTTTTCTAACAAAGTATGCATCAATTACACTATCATAATTTCTTACAGTTGATTTACTATAATCAGTAAAATCGTATTCTGTAATAGGATTTACAATTGGACCTGATGTAGCTAAAGGAATTTCTGAATTGAAATTACCTTGTGTGTCTAATGGAATGCTGACTTCCGCAGAATTGTTAGGGTTATAATACGTAAACCTATTATCTCCCTGTGAAGCATCTATGCCTCCTGCCTTCATCTCGTCTATATCCTTATCAAATACATTACCAGATACAGTAACCTTTGTGTCAGTTGGATTTGCAGTTTCGTATATGCCTCCAGCTTTCATATTGTTCATCGTTACCTTTGGTTCTCTCTCTCCATAGTATACCGCTGTATCTGAAGTGAATTTTTCCCCTTTATCGTTTGTACCAACCATTCTAATTTTATATAATCCTGGATCTGTATTTTTAAAATCATACGCAATTGGGTTGTCTGGGTTGCCAGTTAATGGATAATATTTACCTTCATTAAGTACTCCACGGTAATAATACTCTTTATTTTCATCTGCCGCGATTCCATCAGCTGAACCTAAGAATCCGATTTCTTTGTCTGTTTTTGGATCTACTAGGAAGAAATCGAAATAACGCATATGTGAGTTCAGTTTAAAATTCACACCAAGTGACCATCTTGTCGCATTACTTCCTGCTTCATAAGGAATTGTATAAGCTGTTGGAGTAGCTTCCACATAGTCAATTCCTTCTTTTACAGTATGAATAGCAAATGGGATTTTATATGTTTCATTAGGATCTTTTTGGTTTGTATAAACAACATAACCTTCATATGTTCCAACTTTTGCAGATTTTGGAACATTAATCGTAGCATCCATATTAGCACTACTGTATTTTTTTACTTTTACAGATGATTTCACATCTAACGTAACTCCATTAGCATCAGCATCTTGGTCAGCTCTAGAATCGCCTTCAGCGCGCGCGTCCATTGTTTGGAATTGAACCTTTACGTCATATGTTTTATCTACAGAAGATTTATTAAATAAGGTAATTGAACGTTTATCTGATAAATCCTTATCAGCAACAGCTTGTTCACCAAAGCTTAATGCACCAGTAATATTTTTAATTTGTTTAATTCCTTTACTAGCTAACGTAGTGTTACCATAATTAGTAGAATTATCTTTAACAGTTGAAGTTGTGTCTTTTACTTGAATTTCTGTCGCCGCATGAACAGCTTTATATGGGTTTACACGCCCTGCTCCAACTTCATATACACTGTATTTATCAGATAATGGGTCTGCTGTATTCATAAGTGTTGCTTTAATATCTGCAGTATCCATGTCTGGATGAGCTTGCTTTATTAAAGCTGCTACACCAACAACGTTTGGAGTTGCCATTGATGTTCCTGATAATCTCTCATAAGCATAATCATAATTACCAATTTGATCTGCACCATGCATATAAGATGGAACAGTTGAGAAAACAGATACTCCAGGAGCTGTTACTTCTGGTTTAATATCATATAATACACGAGATGGGCCACGTGAACTAAACGGTGCTAATTTATCACCAGTTGTCACTAATTGTTTCATATTACTAAAAGTAAAGTCCATCGTTGAGTAGATTGTATTTCCTTTAGAATCAACTGTAGGCAATTTAGTCGCTAAGGCTTTTCCTTGAGCATTACTCATTGTAAAGGTTGGAATATAGCTATAACCTTCTCCAAGATATACATCACCTAATGGAGTCGGTGCGTCATATAATACAACAGCTATTGCTCCATGTGATTTAGCAGTCGCAATAATTTGAGTAATTCCATAGCTTCCACGTTGCGCAAGGACAACCTTTCCCTTTACATCTTTTGGCTGAGATGTACCAACGGCTCCCATCCAATAACTAACTTCACCACCATATTCGACATTGACCATTTGGAGAGTTTGACCATCAAATTGCGTTACGTCATCAGTTAACCCTGTGGCTGCTAGTTTTAAATCAGCAGGTAAATCGCCTGTAGATGTTTGAGCAGTTCCCGTATAAGTCGGAATTGAAACTGATGTGTCACTTGCTCCAACTGTAATTGCTAAAGGCGAGTTACCTGGAGCACCAAGTGAATACATACCACTTCCCGAGTTTCCTGCAGCAACAATCGCTGTTACGCCTGCAAGAACGACATTATTTACGGCAATCGTAGTAGGATATAATGGATCATTGTAATCTGCTCCAAGAGACATATTAATAATATCCATACCATCTGAAACTGCTTTATCAAGTCCCGCTAGAATAGCCGATGTAGCTCCAGATCCATATGGGCCTAGAACTCGATATGAATAAATATCTGCGCCTGGTGCAACACCTGTTACTGCAAGGTCGCCGTCATTTTTTCCTTGTCCAGCAATAATACCAGCTACATGTGTTCCGTGCTCAGTATAGTACGCTTCACCGCTTGTACTTAATTCAGCCTTCCCAGACTTCTGCCAATCTGCATACGTCGTTTCCATCGGGTCATTGTCATTGTCAACGAAATCGTATCCACCTTTAAAAGCACCTTTTAAATCCGGATGATTATAATCAATACCTGTATCAAGGATACCAACTTTTACACCTTTTCCTGTATATCCTTCTTCGTGAAGTTTTTCAACTCCAGGAAATGTAACCATCGTGTGAGTTGCAGCTTGCTTCCCTGTTGTTGCCGATTCACTGATAGACGGTGGCTCTACTTGAACTTGCAAATCACTGTAAACAGCTTTTACAGAATCTGATTTAAGAAGAGATTTGATTTTGTTTGCTGGAAGGGTCATTGAAACCCCGTTAAATGCTTTTTTATATGATCGCTTAATTGAATATGGATTTTTCTTCTCTTTTAATTCACTGCTAAAAATCGTTTTTAAATCTTTTTGGAACGTATCATGTGAAGCATCCACTTTTGCTTGTGCGTCTTCCGCTGATAGTGTTTCGCCATTTGACTCTGCTTCTAAAACAGCCGTCTGCTGAGGCTTGTCTTTAAACTCAACAATGACTGACGTAACCTTGTCGCTTGTTTGATCAACATCAGGAGAAACTTGAAGCCCTGATTTATCACTTAGTTTCAATTGTTTAATTGCCTCACGCTGCTGAGGCGTTAAATTTGAAAGTACTTGATCAATCTTTGTTGTCGACTGCGCATGTACATTCTGTGAAAATGAAACCGGCGACAATGCTGTGCTAATAAGTCCTGTAGTTAATGCTAGAGTAGTAACATTTCTAACCATTTTCTTTTTCATCTACTATCCTTCTTTCTCTATTTGATAGCTTCATTATATGGAGAGTTGATTTATTTTTTATTTTGAAAAATTCTTTCAATTCAAAATTTTTTTACAAAAATCTACTAATTATTTACCTTAAATTAATAATTTTGTCTAAAAATGGATATACCTGTAAATATTTAGAATATTATTTCGTTTTTTGTACAATATGTCTTTTTGTGACCAAAATTAAATAGCCCAGTTTAATTGATTGGGATATCTGTTTTTAATAAATCTACAGCAATTAAAAAGAAGGCCCCTAATTTAATTTAAAGAAAATCGTAGAGCTAAGTCTGTCTTGAAGCAAAAATAGGGGTATATTAGTGGGAAATTTCAGTTGGAGTTAATTTTATGGTCTTGATTTATAGATACTTAGTAGATTTCCTCATCTTTTTAATCGTTTTAGAAAGAATTGAAGCAAGTTTATTAATCTTTCAATTTTGTGAATCTACTTTTGACCAATAATTCAGCCAGAATACCCTAACCGGTACGGGTAATATCCTATCAATTTGGTACTCTAGGGAATTTAATTGCAGTTTTACTGATTTTAATTGCTATTTGGAAAATTTTAATTGCAGTTTTCGCGATTTTATTTGCAGAATCTCTATTTTTATTTGCAATTCAGCATTTATTTGCAGATTCGTATTTCTTATTTGCACTTTGCACAGTTTTATTTGAACTTCAACTTTATCTAATACAAACTTTGTAAATACTTCCTAAAATATAAAAAATGAGGATGCCCATACTTTGGACATCCTCTTTCTAGTCAATTCTTAAATTACTCTAACCCTAATGCTTGTAAAACATCATCCAATGTTTTGCCTTTAGCTTTTTTAACTGGTTTTGGAGAATTTTCATTCCATGGATTTTGCATCATGTAGTTATTAATTACATATTGCATATCTTTTTCATCTACAACACCGTCAAAGTTAATGTCGGCATCACGCTTATTTGTGCCCCAATATGTTTGAATGTAGATCGCATCGTTTATATCAATTACATTGTCTTTATTGACATCTCCACCAGGGATATAATCATATTGAACTGGTTTCGATCCAGCTTTAACTTTTCCATCATCTTTAATTCCTACTGTAAAATCTTTCGATAAAGTAAAGTGACCTGGTACATCAATTTTCAAGTTAAAATTCTTGTCTGTTATCGGTAATCTTGTTCTAAATAACCATGGACTTGTATTAGAATAACCGAATTGATCAGTTACACCATATTCCTTACCATTTGTATCTTTTACACTAACTTTTGCACCTATTTTACTATAGTCCAGTTGTTTCATTTCAGGCTCTAAACCACCAAACTTCATTAAACCTTCTGCTTCGACACTTGATCTCATAAGTGAATAGTTCGGAGTAACGAAGAAATATGGTTGAATACCTTGTGTTGTTACAGTTGTATTATCTACATTTGTGTAAACAGCATTAAAGAATCTTGAACCTGTTCCACTTTTGAATTCCATTGGACCTTTGTAGTATTGATCTTTTGCCTTAAATGTTAAGTCAACCAGTGAAGCATCTCCAACTATTCCAGTGTTCGCTAAATCTCCAGTCGCTGTTGCAGTGATCGTCATTTTACTGCTTCCGCCTTCTATAGCAGTAGTTGTATATTGAACATCTAGTTTCCCTTTATATGCATCGCTTGGTTGTACGTTTACTACATCAAGGAATGCACTTGGATAAGTGAAACTGAACTCCGCTTTCTTCACGTTTGCCTTTACATTTTTTGTTGAGAAAGTAACCGTATTTGTATCACCCATGTTTATACGCTGCTTATTTGCGATTGCAGTTGTATATGCCGTTCCTTTTCTAACAAAGTATGCATCTATTACACTATCATAATTTCTTACACTTGATTTACTATAATCAGTAAAATCATATTCTGTAATCGGATTTACAATTGGACCAGATGTAGCTAATGGTATTTCAGCATTAAACTTTCCTTGCGAGTCTACTGGTATGCTTGTTTCTGATGAACTATTAGGGTTAGAATATGTAAAAGTATTATCCCCCTGAGAAGCCTCTATGCCCCCTGCCTTCATCTCGTCTATATCTTTATCAAACACAGAACCTGATACTTTGACTTTCGTGTCAGTTGGATTAGCAGTTTCATAGATTCCACCAGCCATCATGTTGTCCATCGTTACCTTTGGCTCTCTCTCTCCATAGTAAACAGGAGCATCTGACGTGAACGTTTCCCCTTTATCATTTGTTCCAACCATTCGAATTTTATATAATCCTGGATCTGTCTGTTTTGAATCATACATGATTGGATTGTCCGGATTACCAGTTAACGGATAATATCTGCCTTCATTTAATACCCCTCGGAAATAATATTCCGTATTCTCGTCTGCTCCCATTCCATCAGCTGAACCCAAAAATCCGATTTCTTTATCTGTTTTTGGATCGACAAGGAAGAAGTCAAAATAACGCATATGAGAATTTAATTTAAAGTTTACTCCTAGTGACCATCTTGTGTAATTACTTCCTGCTTCATACGCTATTGTATAAGCTGAAGTTGGACTAGCTTCCACAAAGTCAATCCCTTCTTTTACTGTGTGAATTGCAAAAGGGATTTTATATGTTTCGTTCGGATCTTTTTGGTTTGTATAGACTACATACCCTTCATAAGTTCCTAGTTTTGCAGATTTTGGAACATTGATCGTAGCATCCATTTTTGCACTGCTGTATTTTTTTACTTTTACAGATGATTTCACATCTAAGGTAACACCATTTGCGGAAGCGTCTTGGTCAGCTCTAGAATCGTCTGTAAAACGAGCATCTAGCGTCTGGAACTGAACCTTTACGTCATAAGTTTTATCTACAGAAGATTTATTAAATAAGCTAATTGAGCGTTGATCTGATAAATCTTTCCCATCAACAGCTTGTTCGCCAAAACTTAATGCACCAGTAATGTTATTAATTTGTTTAATGCCCTTACTTGCTAACGTTGATGCTTCAGCGTAACTTACACCATCTTTTACTGTTGATGTTTTGTCTTTCACCTGAATTTCTGTCTGTGCATGAACAGCTTTGTAAGGGTTTACATGTCCAGCCCCAACTTCATATACACTGTACTTATCAGATAATGGATCTGCTGTATTCATAAGTGTCGCTTTAACATCAGAAGGAGTCATATCAGGATGTGCTTGCTTAATTAGAGCTGCTACACCTACAACGTTTGGAGTTGCCATCGATGTTCCTGATAAACGATCATAAGCATAATTGTAGTTCCCAATCTGATCTGCCCCGTGCATATAGGATGGTACAGTAGAGAAAACAGACACACCAGGTGCGGTTACTTCAGGTTTAATATCGTATAACACACGAGATGGACCACGAGAACTAAATGGTGCTAATTTATCACCTGTTGTCACTAATTGTTTCATATTACTGAAGTTAAAATCTAAAGATGTTTTTCCATCTGATGGTAATTTAGCAGCCAAGGCTTTTCCTTGTGCATTACTAATTAAAAACGTCGGAATATAACCATATCCTTCTCCAAGATATACATCACCGTTAGGAACCGGCGCGTCATACAATACTGCACCTATTGCTCCACGCGCTTTAGCATTTGCTATAATTTGAGTTAAACCGATGCTACCTCGTTGCGCCAGGATAACTTTTCCCTTTACATCTATTTGTGGAGATGTACCTACATTTCCTGTCCAGTACGAACCCTCTGTACCATAGGCTACATTGACCATTTGTAGTGTTTTTCCATCAAAATCTGCAACGTTATCTCCTAATCCTAGAGCCCCGAGCTTTAAATCTGCTGATACGTCACCTGTTGACGATTTTAATGTTCCTGTATAGGTCGGAATCGTCACAGATGTATCACTTGCCCCTACTGTAATCGCCAAAGGTGAATTACCAGGAGCGCCAAGCGAATACATATTACTTCCTGAATTTCCTGCTGCAACAATCGCAGTTACACCTGCAAGAACAACATTATTAACAGCAATAGTTGTCGGATATAAAGGATCATTGTAATTTGCACCAAGAGACATATTTATAACGTCCATACCATCTGAAACTGCTTTATCAAGTCCTGCAAGAATAGCTGATGTATAGCCAGAACCATATGGCCCTAATACACGATAAGAATAAATATCAGCACCTGGTGCAACGCCAGTTACCGAAAGGTCTCCATCGTTTTTCCCTTGTCCCGCAATAATCCCAGCTACATGTGTTCCATGCTCGGTATAGTATGCTTCGCCGTTTGTAGCTAATTCAGCTTGCCCAGACTTCTTCCAATCAGCGTATGTTGTTTCCATAGGGTCATTGTCATTGTCGACAAAATCGTAGCCGCCTTTAAAAGCATCTTTTAAATCCGGGTGATTATAGTCAATTCCCGTATCAAGAATCCCGACTTTTACGCCTTTTCCTGTATATCCTTCTTCGTGTAGTTTTTCAACTCCTGGGAATGTAACCATCGTATGAGTTGCAGCTTGCTTCCCTGTTGTTGCTGTTTCACTAATCGATGGTGGTTCTACTTGAACTTGTAAATCGCTATAGACAGCTTTTACTGAATTTGATTTAAGAAGCGATTTAATTTTATTTGCTGGGAGTGTCATTGAAACCCCATTAAATGCTTTTTTATATGAACGTTTAATTAAATATGGATTTTTCTTTGCTTTTAATTCGCTACTAAAAATTGTTTTTAAATCTTTTTGAAACGTCTCATGTGAAGCGTCCACATTTGCTTGAGCATCTTTTGCTGATAGCGAATCACCATCTGCTTCTGCCTCTAAAACAGCAGTCTTCTGAGGCTTGTCCTTAAACTCGACAATGATAGATGTATCCTTGTCACTTGTTTGATCGACTTCAGGAGATAATTGAAGACCAGCTTTATCACTTAGCTTCAATTGTTTAATTGCCTCGCGCTGCTGAGGCGTAAGACTTGCTAGTACTTGATCAATCTTTGTCGTTGCTTGTGCATGAACCTGATGTGAAAGTGAATTCGGTGTTAACGTAGTGCTTATAAGTCCTGTTGTTAATGCTAGTGTTGTAACATTTCGAAACATATTCTTTTTCATCTACTAACCTACTTTCTTTTCTCAAGATAGATTCATTATATTGAGAGTTGGCGAGATTGATATTTTGCAAAATTCATTCAATTCGAACTTTTTTTACAATTTTTTTACAAAAAAATGCAAAAAACTAGAAAAACCTCAGAATTTTCGGCTTTGTATACTATTTTGTTCCTTGTTAGGAAATAATGTAAAAACTGTTCGTTATTCAAATAAATTGACTAACAGTGACTTACCTCCTTTGATGAATTAGAATAAAAGGCCAATTACATTTCTCACAAATTCGCTTAAATAAATACAATAGAAGAAAATGGAAAAAAGTGATTAAAAAAACAACATTTTTTCATTTATTTAAGTTAAAGTTTTTCACAAATATAGATTTCATTGAATAATCATTGACGGCAACTAGACAAAGGATTATGTTTTGTGATAAATTATTACAAGAAAAATCTGTTTAATAACTAAATATTTTTAAAACGATGAAAAGGAAAGTAGTTTTTGCTATAGTCGATAGCGAGCCAGGGACGGTGAAAGCCTGGTGATGAGGCATGAATGAAGAACACCTTTGAGTTCTAACCGAAAGGGATCTCTTAAGTAGGCTTAGACGTATCCAGAACGTTATTAACTGGGGTAAGCAATATTAGCTTTAAAGTTGGTCATATTTATGACAATTTGGGTGGTACCGCGGAAGTAGTCTTTCGTCCCTTTTTTGGGGGATAGAAGGCTTTTTTTTATGGAAAATTAACATTAGGAGGCAAATTATGATAAAGACCGTAATTAAAGATTTATACAGAAATCAAGAAAATTTCAGCAACAAAACAGTTCAGATTTCAGGATGGATTCGTACTCTTCGTGATTCTAAAACGATTGGTTTTATAGAGTTAAACGATGGAACATTTTTTAAGAGTGTACAAGTAGTTTTTGAAGATGGCCTTGAAAACTTCAAAGAAATCACAAAGTTACCTATTAGCTCATCAGTTTTAATAGAAGGTGAATTTGTTCCAACTCCTGAAATGAAACAACCTTTTGAAATTAAAGCGACAAAAATTACTGTTGAAGGATTATCAGACACAGATTATCCTTTACAAAAAAAGAGACATTCACTTGAGTATTTAAGAACAATCGCTCATTTACGTCCGAGAGCTAACAGTTTCTCTGCCGTTTTCAGAATTAGATCTCTTGCAACTTTTGCTATTCATAAGTTCTTCCAAGAAAAAGGATTTGTCAATGTACATACTCCGATTATTACTGGAAGCGATACAGAAGGCGCAGGAGAAATGTTCCGCGTGACGTCAATGGATTTGAACCAAATTTCTAAAACTAAAGACGGAAAAGTAGATGACAGTGCAGACTTCTTCGGTAAAGAAACTAACTTAACTGTTAGTGGTCAATTAAACGCAGAATCATTTGCTCTTGCTTTCCGTAATGTGTATACTTTCGGTCCGACTTTTAGAGCAGAGAATTCTAACACTGCAAGACATGCTGCAGAATTCTGGATGATTGAGCCAGAAGTTGCCTTCGCAGAACTATCTGATATTATGGACCTTGGAGAAGACATGGTTAAGTATGTTATTAATTATGTTTTTGAACAAGCACCTGAAGAAATGGAATTCTTTAATAGCTTTATTGATAAAACACTTATCGAAAGATTGAAGAATGCATTAGAATCTGATTTTGGTAGAGTGACTTATACTGAAGCTGTTGAATTATTACAAAAAGCTGATAAGAAATTTGAGTACCCTGTTGAATGGGGAACAGATTTACAAACGGAACATGAACGTTACTTAAGTGAAGAAGTTTACAAGCGTCCTGTATACGTAACTGACTATCCGAAAGAAATTAAAGCATTCTATATGAGAGCTAATGACGATGGCAAAACAGTTGCTGCGACTGACTTATTAGTTCCTGGTATTGGGGAATTAATTGGTGGAAGCCAACGTGAAGAAAGAGAAGACGTCCTTACTGATCGTATTAAAGAGCTTGGTATGGATGCTGAAGATTACTGGTGGTATCTAGAGCTTAGAAAATACGGTGGTACAAAGCATTCTGGCTACGGAATTGGTTTCGAACGACTTGTTATGTATTTAACTGGTATGAAGAACATCCGTGATGTTATCCCATTCCCACGTACACCAGGAAACGCTGATTTTTAATTTTATATGATAAGAAAAACCGGGCAAAAACGCCCGGTTTTTCTTTGCTTAGAGTACAGCCGCATAAATACTACAGTTTTTAGAACCGCGGTACACCTCAAAATTTATACTTACTATCTTTCAAAAAAGACATTAGATGATCTTCTAATGGCTCAGTTGTTATTTGGAAAAAGCGAACACTTTGTGTACTTTATTGATAAAGCTGTGAACTTTGTTGATAAAGCGTTGGTTTTGTTGATATAGTACTGGTTTTTGTTGATATATCGGATTTTTTGTTGATATGATAATTGGCATGCTCTGCAATCGGTGGGCTTGTGCGTAAATCAGTTGGTTTCGTGCATAAAGCCCCTGGCTTTCACGTGTATCATTAGATTTTGCCCTCCATGTCACAGTTTTCTACCTATTTCATTAGATTTCTCCTACAATGTCACAGCTTTGTTCCTATATCTATAGATTTTGTGTACTTTATTGATAAACATTTCAATTTTGTTGGTAAAGTTGTAATTTTTATTGATAAACGCTTTCTTAATGTAAAAATAAAAATAGGATGCTTACGGCATCCTATTTCTTTTTCTATTTTTAAAGTAGTTAATCATCAACTAAGTGATTTAGTAGTTAGTTGATGATTTTAATTTCATCATCTATTTGTTCATCTATCGGTACACGTTTTCCTATTCCGAAAGCATAAAAACTAATCGTAACAATCGCCAAGAAAATAATTCCTACAATAAGCGAGATACGTGTGTCGTCATTAAACCACATTCCGATTAAAACTAAAACTAAATAAGCTAACGTTATATAGTTCGTAAAAGGCGCAAAGGGCATTTTAAATGGATGATTATCAATTTCTGCTCCCTTTACTTTTCTGAATCGCAAATGACTAATTAGAATAACAAACCACGGAATCATACCTGGTAGTACACTTGCACTGTATACATACACGAATAAATTTTTTGGTGCAATAAAGTTTAAAATTACACCAACAACTAAACCAACAAGCACACCAACCGTACCGAATAAAGGCACTCCGTTATTTGAGACTTTAGCAAAATACTTCGGTGCTTGTCCGTTAACTCCTAATGTATAAAGCATACGTCCTGCACTATAAATACCACTGTTACAGCCAGACATCGCAGCAGTGATTACTACAAAGTTAATGATACCAGCAGCAGCCGTAATACCAACCTTTGCAAAAGTTACAACAAATGGGCTTCCAATCGAATTTAGTTCATTCCATGGGTAAACAGTTACAATTACAAAAATCGCACCAATATAGAAGATTAGAATACGCCAGATCGTACTTTGAATCGCATCTCTTAATGTTTTTTTCGGATTTTCTGCTTCCCCAGCTGTAATACCAATTAATTCAACACCTTGATAAGCTCCAACAACTAGTGAAAGTGCAAAGAAGAAACCTGACCAACCACCTGTGAAGAAGCCTCCATGTTTCCATAAATTTGATAATCCAATCGCATGTCCACCGTTACCAAGACCGAAGAAAATTAGGCCAAATCCAGCAACAATCATCAATAAAATTGTAACGATTTTAATCATCGCAAACCAAAATTCAAATTCACCAAATGATTTAACAGAAATTAAGTTTGCTGCACCAAGAATCACAATTGCAATAAGGCCTGGTATCCAGGCAGGTAGGTCTGGAAACCAGTATTTCATATATGCCCCAACTGCTATAATTTCTGACATTCCAACAATAACCCACTGGAACCAGTTACTCCATGCAGTCATATACCCCGCTAACGGATGTATGTATTTATGGCCAAATGTAGCAAACGAACCTGTACTAGGCTCTAAAAACAACATTTCGCCCATTGCACGCATAATAAAGAAAATAAAAATGCCTGAAATTGCATAAGCAAGCATTACTGATGGGCCTGTCCAATGAATTGTACTCGTTGAACCCATAAATAAACCTACACCGATTGTACCGCCCAAAGCAATCATCTGTATGTGACGCGCTCCGAGGCCTCTCTTCAATTCCTTTTGTGCCATGCTATTTCCTCCCCAAAGATAAGATACTATAATCTCTATTTTGTTTTGAAATGATGAAGCAAGTGTCACTTTTATTATCTTTCTTAAAAACTGATCCCCAAAATCATTGTTATACAACATATCTTACAGTTACGCTTCTTCATTTCCCTTAGATTATTAGATACTGATTACCTACCCTACTTTTCGAATTGGGTTAGAAACATCTTTCTTCCGTAAAACACTAACATAATAACCACATATACCACCTATGATCGATGGAACCACCCAACCTAAACCTAAACTATACATTGGGAGAAATTTTGTGAAAAAATGATGAATTACTTCAATACGTATTCCAGCTGAGTTTAAACCATCAAATAGACTCACAATAAACGTTAAAATCAAACTGCCCTGATACACTTCCGGTCTGCCATTAAATTTATAGTGTAAGAATGTTAAGAAAATTAAAGATATGGCAATTGGATACAGTGTCATTAATACAGGCACTGAAACTTTAATTAATTGTGTTAAACCAATATTTGCGATAAGCGTACTAAATACAGACATTATGATTGCAATTTTTCTATAAGAAATGGCTGGAAACAATTCATTAAAAAAAGAAGAACAAGCAGTTATTAGACCTACACTCGTCGTTAAGCAAGCTACGGTAATCATTAACCCAAGTAAGATTGCCCCATAAGAACCAAAATAATAGTCTGAAACCTTCGCTAATACTTCAGCACCATTATCTAATCGACCAAGTTTTTCAACACTCGATGCACCCATATAAGTAAGAGCAGAATAGATAATTGCTAAAAGTGAAGCAGCGATCGCTGTTGATTTTCCACAAACAATCATAAGCTGTTTTTTAGAAGTAACGCCTTTTCCTTTAATTGCATTTACAATAATAATTCCAAAAACAAAAGCTACAAGAGCATCCATCGTTAAATATCCTTCTTGAAATCCTTTAAAAAACACATGTGATGTGTACCCTTTAAAAGGCTCTTGAAATTTTCCAATTGGACGAACAATAGCTACAACAACTAGCAATCCGATAAATGTTAATTTAATAGGCGTCAGAAACCTTCCAACTATATCAATAATCTTTGTAGGATTAAGTGATAACAAGCAAGTAACTGTGAAAAATAAAATTGAAAATATGATTAATGGAACAGGACTTGCATCATTTGATAAAAAAGGTTTAACGCCAATTTCATACGATACATTCCCTGATCTAGGGATAGCGAAAAAAGGACCAATTGCTAGATAAAGGACCGTAGTAAATACAATACCAAACAACGGATGTACCCGTCTAGCTAAAGATTGTAAGTTTTTTTCACCTGAAAAAACAAATGCAGTTACGCCCAGTAGTGGTAATCCAACACCAGTAACTAAAAACCCTGCATTAGCTATCCATAAATTTTTTCCGGCTAACTGTCCAAGAATAGGTGGAAAAATTAGATTTCCAGCTCCGAAAAACAACGCAAATAGCATAAAACCAAGTATGATTATAAATGAATTAGGTACTCTTGATGACATTAAACAACAACTCCGATTAATTAATTGAATTTGTATAAAGTTTCACAACTTATACTACTAAACAGCTATCTACTCATTCACTAATTTTTATTTTCGTCTCTTTTTACGACCAAACAATCTTACCTCACATTTTTATCAAATTCAATAAATTATAATAATTAAGATTAGACTGTTTTTCTAATCTAGATCGATACTCAGTAGTTTCGCTTTAGTTTTATTGTTGATTGGCAAGCAATTTTTGATTCAAAGAAATTTTGTATGTTGGTGTCGCGCTCATCTTCTACGTAGAAATACGAACAAATTATGGCTTTTGTTGATAAAGTTGTGAACTTTATTGATATAGTTATGATTTTTGTTGATAAAGCACAAAAATTTGTTGATATAGCATTGATTTTTATTGATAAACGGTTATACCCTCTGAGGGTTCTATTTTTAAGACACCCACAATAACACCTAAATCGTAACACCTGTATAGAACAGGCAGAATTTGCCCCAAACTAGGGTACTCGCGCATAAAATTAAACTAAGTAATGGGGTATCGTGTTGCACAAATATTTTCAGTTCCATTCAAAAATGGATAAGTTTCACCTTTTTTCAGTGGAACACCTATTAACAATTGGTATTATTTTGGCTCTTTGTATTCTTCTTTTTATCTTTAGAAAGAAGCTTCAAGAGCAAGTAAACGAACGATTTATCCGTTATTCTTTAGCGTTACTCTTGTTTGCTTCTGAAGTTTTTTATCAACTATGGCTTTTATATGAGAATGCTTGGTCATTAAAAACAGCTTTGCCACTTCAACTTAGTGATATTGCAGTCATTTTGGCAATTGTTATGCTACTGACAAATAGCTACAGATTGTTTCAATTCATGTATTTTGCTGGATTAGGTAGTTCGATTCAAGCAATCGTAACACCCGATCTAGACAGGTTTTCATTTCCGCATATTCGATATTTTGAATTTTTTGTTTCGCACGGAGGAGTTGTACTCGCTTGTTTATTTATGGTTGCGGTCTGTAAATACCGCCCGACCATATCTTCCCTGTGGGTAACGGCTCTTATCGTTAACCTTTATGCAGCCTGCGTATTTTTCATTAATAAGTCACTGAAAACAAACTTTCTTTACATTATGAAAAAGCCCGCAAGCGCATCCCTATTAGATTATCTTGGTCCATGGCCCTGGTATATTCTCTCGTTGGAATTAGTTATGATTGTAAGCTTTTACATTCTATACAGCCCATTTTGGCTGAAAAAGAAAATCGAAAGAAAGTAATCGAAGTACATTTAGAAGATTTATGGAAATATAGTAAATAGGAGCCGATAATCATCCATCAATTCCAAGTATGTTTAACTATTAAAACAGGACAGAGTAATTAAATTTTCAACTCTAAATATTAGAACCCATTACCTATATTGTCTTTTGTAATATTTCACTTTTAATGAAGGAAGGTGACAAAATACCTGCGAACATTTAACTAAATTCCTCAAGGGAACACTAGTCTTATTTCAGTGGTAACCCCTTTCCAATTACTTAAATTAAAAATGTATTCTCAGTTCTATAGGAACTATCCCCAAACCAGACCTGCGCAACATATTAATTATCGCGAACTCAAAGCTAGTACGAGTAATAAACTATTTTATTTATTTTCATTTACTATTTTCGGTTCTAAGTACCGCTGCAAATACTTATATTATCTTGCTACATGGAGATTCTAAAAAAGAAAGGAGTAAGATCCATGAATAACAAGCAATTAGAACGAATCAGTACTGGAAAGGGTTTTATAGCAGCTTTAGACCAAAGTGGCGGAAGTACGCCTAAAGCCCTTCTACAATATGGCATTAAAGAAGATAGCTATTCCAATGAAAAAGAGATGTATGAATTGGTGCACGAGATGAGAACGCGTATTATAACAAGTCCAGCGTTTGATTCGGAGTTTATCTTAGGTGCAATCTTATTTGAAAATACGATGGATCGTTATATTGATGGGCAATATACAGCTGATTATCTCTGGGAGAAAAAAGGCATCGTACCTTTTCTAAAAATAGATAGTGGGCTTGATAATCTTGAAGATGGAGTTCAGCTCATGAAACCCATTCCTGGCTTAACCGACTTGCTTAATCGGGCGAATAATCGTAACATTTTTGGGACTAAAATGCGTTCACTTATTAAGGAAGCAAACGCTGCCGGAATTAAAAAAGTTGTTAAGCAACAGTTTGATATCGCTAACCAGATAGTAGATATGGGACTAGTACCGATTATCGAACCGGAAGTTGATATTACCAGTGTGGATAAGGAAGCCTCTGAAAAACTACTTAAGAATGAAATCCTTGCTCAATTATCTACCCTTGATAAAGATGCTAAGGTCATGTTAAAACTTTCCATCCCTACGGAAAACAATTTCTACACTGATCTAATAGATGCTCCTCATGTAGTAAGAGTTGTGGCTTTATCTGGTGGGTACACGCAAGCAGAAGCTAATGAAAAACTAGCTCTGAATCACGGATTGATTGCCAGCTTCTCACGCGCCTTATCGCAAGGTCTAACTGCTGGGCAAACTGACGAAGAATTCAATTCGATGCTTTCTAAATCTATAAATAGCATATACGAAGCTTCTATTAAATAATAATGTTGGAATAATAGCTCGCCCCCGTACTAATAAAAAACAAGGTACGGGGCTTTTTCTATTCATTTATTCTGATAACAAAGTGTAATTATTTTATTGATCCACTCTTTTTAAAATAACGGTACTTATTTTATCTTTCCAGTAAATTTCATAAAATACTTCATTTTCCTTATCAAGAAACTCACATCCACCGCACTCTCTTTTTTTACTATGGAATTCATTAGATTTATTTAACAAAAAAGCCTCACTTCCAATTATCCCATGACTATACTTAATCAAATAGCGCGAGGGTGACTTAGCTAAATCTTTATCATACGTCCCTTTATATTTTATTGTTGTTTCAAATAGGATATCAGTACCTACCAAGGTCATTTTGTGTGAAACTTCCCAATTATTGTCCACACCTTTAAAACTAACTGTCTTGCTTTGAAAAATATGATTTTCTATTTCTCCATGTACTAGAACAGTTGAATTAAATAAGAACAGTAAACAAAAAATAATAAATGCTTTTTTCATTCGAAATCTCCTGTTTTAATGTTTAATATTCAACTGAGTTATGGGCTTTTATGCAGTTAAATACTATTTAGTCATAAAAAAATCGACTAAATAGTCTCATGAACCTCTTATGAGTTAATAATTTGCTTCTTTCCTCTCTTTTTTTAACTCATGAATCCCTTATGAGTTAATTTATTTCGTATTTCCTCTCTTTTTTTAACTCATGAACCCTTTATGAGTTAAGATATTTCGTATTTCCTCTTTTTTTTTAACTCATGAACCCTTTATGAGTTAATAATTTCCGTATTTCCTCTTTTTTTTTAACTCATGAACCCTTTATGAGTTAATAATTTCCGTATTTCTTCTCTTTTTTTAACTCATGAACCCTTTATGAGTTAATTAATTTCGTATTCCCTCTCATTTTTTAACTCATGAACCATACTCGTGTAAGCAATTTTCATATTCTCGGTATTTTATGATCACGTAAATCTTTCATGAGTATGAATGATTTATTTTTCAATATTGACTAGGTTTTATTTCAACAACATGAAAAAAATCGACTAAATAGTCGATTTATCCCATTTAAAATTGTTCATAGTTTTTTTAGATAGCTAAAATTATTTATATAGTGTTCAATCCTTCTGGTGGTGGAAGTTCATTTTCAGCTACCTCATAATGCATTCATCCTTGCTAGGAATACATCGATATAAAAACAAAGTTATATAACCTAATAAGATATTATAATGCCCGATCCTCTACTCCCCTATTTTCTTTAGCGATTATTCCTCTCTTATTCCCAATCCATCTAACAGACACGAAGCTACTAACAAGTAATACAAATGCTCCGAATAGATAAGGTAGATTGATATGAATATCGAATAAAAAGCCCGCAAGTACTGGTCCAAAAATTTGCCCGAGACTCATATATGCATTGTTCAGTCCTGCTACAAAACCTTGTTCATTACCTGCTTCCCTCGAAAGTAATGTATTTATCGTTGGACGTAGTATGTTATTAAATGTAAAGTACAACATTGTAATGACCATTACATAAAAGAAATTTCCTGAAAATAGCAAGAACACAAGTGAAATGCCAGACAACAAGAGCATACTGCTAATAATTGGCTTTTCCCCAAATCTTTGTGTAAGCCTGTTCGTCAGTACCAATTGGTTGAATGTACCGATAAATGAACAGACCATAAACAGGATGGATATTTCTCTAGTCGTAAATCCATAGCTCTGAGTAACGAACAGTGGGTATATTGCTTCAAAGTGAGTAAGTCCGAAACTAAGTGCGAATATCAATAACAATAAGATAAAATAGCGAGATTTAACCGATTGTGCAAGTTGGCGAAAAATATTATCCTTCTTTGGTTTTGATTTCAGAAGCACTAGACGTTCCTCTGCAGTTTTGGCTTCCTTTAGTAATGGTATGCAACTAAGTACTGCCAAAAATCCAATACTTGCAGACGCAAAGAAAGGAGTTCTCGTTCCAAACTCAGCAAGTAGTCCTCCTATACCTGGTCCAACAATAAAACCAGATGACATTGATGCGCCTAGAAATGACATTGCTCTTGGCCTTTGTTCTTCTGTTGTAATATCAACAACATAAGCCATAATAGAAGGAATCAAGGCTGCTGCCCCCATCCCACCAACTAATCGTGAGACAAGAAAAAGCGAAAAATGATCTGCAGTAGCAGCCAATAGGTTAGATAAAACGAATAGGCACAGTCCAACAACAATCATCGGCTTCCGTCCGTATTTGTCTGAGATATTACCAGCTATTGGCGAGAACAAAAATTGTGTTAAGCCGAATGCGGATACTAAATATCCCGCTGCTTTTCCACCTGCTCCAAAATCTATTAAAAGCTCTGGAAGAATTGGAATAACAAGTCCAATTCCAAGCATTGCAAGAAACGTATAAATCAGTAAAAACGGTAACGCAGTTTTTCGTAACATGGATTTTTCCCTCTTTTACTCGTATTGCTCAAAAAATATATTTTTCATTTGGAATACCTTAATTAATTTGATACAAAACTATCTGCTTTTGAATAGTGTAGAACAGCTTCTTCTAAAACATCTACTCCAATTAAAATATCATCAATATCCGTGAATTCATCTGGATGATGGCTAAGACCATCCTCAGATGGAACAAAAATGAGACCTACAGGAGCAAGCTTTGTCATATTCATTGCATCATGTCCTGCACCGCTTTGCATCACTTCAAAAGGAAGTTCTTTTTCAACGCAAATAGCTTGTAACCCATCAATCAGTTTAGGTGAAAGCAATACAGGTTCTTCTGTACTGATGATTTTACTTTCTATTTCTAGCTTTCTATTTTTTTCAACCTTTTCGATCGTTTTTAATAAATAATCCAAAACAAACTTTCTTGATTGTACTGAAGATGATCGAATGTCGATTTTCATCAGCACTTCTCCTGGAACTACGTTCATCGCACTAGAATGGATATCCAATACACCAACTGTCGCAACAGTGCCATGTTCTTGTTCATGTATTGCAACTTTTTCAAGCTCTAAAGCGATCTCAGAAGCTCCAAGAAGTGCATCTTTTCTCATATTCATTGGAGTGGTTCCAGAATGAGACGCTTTTCCGTTTATGTTAACTAGAAGTCTAATAGGTGCTGCAATTCCAGTAACAATTCCAATTTTTTTATGATTATTTTTCAATATTGGACCTTGCTCAACATGAAGCTCAAAAAACGCTTTAAATTCTTCATCTGCTCTACTAGCTTCATCAATACTATTGAAATCAAGTGCACAGTGAGCAAATGCTTTCTCCATCGTAATGCCATTACGATCTTCTAAATGACGGTACTTCTCTTTTTCAATGATCCCCGCCATCGCTTTACTCCCAACAGTTGATACCCCAAAGCGAGAAGATTCTTCACAGGCAAACGAGATAATTTCGATTGGGTGGTCAGTCACAATATTCTTTTCATTTAAACGCGCAATAACTTCGAGTGCCGCAATTACGCCAACTACTCCATCATATTTCCCACCCTCGTACACTGAATCCAAATGAGATCCCATTACAACAGGAGGGAGCCCTTTTACTCTGCCTTCTCTTCTTGCTATCACATTTCCACACTGATCCATTTGGATATCTAATTTTTCTGCTTTACACATACGGATAAAAGCATGTGTACAAGTTTGTTCCATATTCGAATACGCTAGTCTTGTAATTCCTTTTTCCCCAGTGTTATATTGACTAATTTTATTAAAAAGTGTTAAGTATCTTTCTTTACGATCCATGAGATATCTCCTGTCCTGTTATTTATCTTTTTCCCTACACTTAACGGGAAGTAACCCTCCACTAATAGAGATTTCATTTTATTGAAGGTAAGAGAAAACACTTTACATCATGTTCCTCATGAAAAGTTTATTTATAAAATGGTAAAATCCGACTCCAATGACAAGAGAGCCGGACAGTGTTATTTTCGTAAACGATCTAGTAGTAAAGCTCTGATGATATTGGCTTCACTTAAATATATGGTGTAGAAAAAGATTATTTATTTAGTTTGTGAAAATGCTCAAATAAGTTATCGCAGTCTTCCCTTTTGTCCACTTTAATCAGATTAAGAACGCTTTTATCTTCTCCTGTTAAATATTTTCGAAGATGTAGATCAGAGAACCCGTGAACATCAGCGTCTTCTGAAGTATTGCAATAGTAAACTTTCTTAATCCCAGCCCAAATAATTGCAGCTACACACATTGGACATGGCTCACAAGTTGCATAAATTTCACAATCAGATAAATCCATTGTTTCTAACTTCTTGCAAGCTTCTCTGATTGCAACCATTTCTGCGTGTGCAGATGGGTCAGTATCTCTCATCATCGTGTTGCCTACAACTGCGATAATTTCATCGCCTCTAACGATTGTAGCACCAAATGGTCCCCCAACTTTATTATTCATTCCTTTGATCGTTTCTTCTGCTGCCATTTTCATGTAATCCATTATTAAATCCTCCTATTATATAATGACTATATAGGTGTCTATATGTTACCCAGTCGTCCTATGAATCTTACTACTTCGCTTTGCTTATTCTTCCGAAAATGGTGTATAAAATAAGCGAAACGATTAATCCACTAAAGAAGGCAAATTCATTCATTTTCACTAAAAACGGCACACTTTTAAGGAAAGCACCTGACATCGGAAAAATAAAGCTGATGACCAAAACAATCATAGCAATTGGATTATATCCGCTCTTATATTCTCCATTACTGCCCTCTGGAACATAAATATGATCTAGATTTATCTGTCTTTTGCGGTGAATATAAAAGCTTGAAAGCATAATACCTGCGATTGGTCCGAAAATTGAACCAATAAAGCTATAGAAATAAAATAATGTCGTTGGGCTTTCTACAAGCTTCCATGGTAGAATTAATGTTCCAATAATTGCTGTTAAAATCCCCGCTGATTTTACTGTAAACACTTTTGGGAAAAGAGCAGTCATTTGTAATCCTGATGGTAATAAGTTAGCAAACACACAAAACGCTGTAGCACCAACGTTTAATGCAAGTATTAAAACAAGAACTGAGAATGTATTTTCGATTTTATCAATCGCATGAACAATATTAAAGATTGGTTCACCGAAAGCTATTTCAGTACCTGCAATTAATGCAACACAAGTAATGGCAAAAAGGATATAAGATAAGATAAACCCTAAAGGTAATCCAATTATGGCATCCTTTGGACGTTTAGCTCGATTCGTAAAATCGGAAATATTTACGATTGGACCTGCCCAGTTAGATACTAAAGCACTCACACAGGCAATAAACACTAGTGGGCTACTTGTTGGGTTCTTTGGAACATAATCAAAAATTGGCCCAAAACCTCCAGCCATATTAATCGCCCAAACAGCTGCACCAATGATAAAGATGTAAACAATCGGTGAAGACCAGCTACCAAATTTGTTAAGAACATTCATTCCACCTAAGAAAAGTAAAACAGTTACTGTCCAAAGTATTGCGTATGAAATCATCGTTGGGACTGTTAATCCGAGTAGATTAAAGTCACCACCTAGCGTCATAAAATTTGGAAAAAATCTTGCAAAAATGACATTTAAAGATTCCGCTCCGACCACGGTTGTGGTACCAAAGAATACTAAGCCAGCAATTAGACCACGACATAACGCTGGGATAATAGCTCCTTTTACTCCAAACGTATCACGGAGTAACATCGCAAATGGCAAGCCATATTTAGAAGCGGCATAACCATTAAGGCAATAAAACACTGCGACAATACTAGCTGAAAGCATAACAGCTAAAATAACTTGCTTCGTGTTTAAACCGAGGACAAAAAAACCTGCTACTGTCATATAAGACATGATATTATGAACCGCACCCATCCAAACGGTAACATAGTTGGACATACCCCAATCTCTTTGATTAGGCGTTTTAGGTAACAGTTCTTCCGAGTACCCATAAGATTGATAGATCTCATGGTCACTGGCTGCTAATTTAGCTTCTTCCATCATTAACACCCCTTACTCATTTAAAAATTGATTTTCTTACTAGTTTGTAATTTAATACAGGGCCGCCTTTATATTATGCATTTACAATATGAGTACCTGCTTGCTCGTTGATTGCTTCCTTCAAGCTTTCAGGATTCGTTATAATTACTCGTTTTCCGTTATTTTGTAAGAAACTTAAACTAGCCTCAATTTTTGGTAGCATACTTCCTGGAGGAAAATGATTTTCTAAGACATACTGTTTTGTCTCTTCTACAGTAATTTTTTCAAGTGCTTTTTGATTTGGTTTACCAAAATTGATACATACCCTTGGAACACCAGTTGTGACAATTAATGTCTCCGCTTGAATTTGTTCTGCTAAAAGACTTGTAGCAAAATCTTTATCGATCACTGCGTCAATTCCTTCATACGTTTTATCATCCTTTTTCACGACAGGAATTCCACCGCCACCTACAGCAATTACTACGTAACCATCCTCAATTAAAGAATTGATTACCTCTTTTTCAACAATATCAGTAGGTCTTGGAGATGGAACAACTCGTCGATACCCACGGCCAGAGTCTTCAACAAAAACCCAACTTGGGTGATCTTTTTTCATTTCTTCAGACTGTTCTAGTGAAAAGAATGAGCCAACAGGTTTCGTAGGGTTTTTGAAATTAGGATCATCTGCGCTAACTTCAACTTGTGTTATAACAGTCGCTACTTTCTTGTTTATCCCTCTTCTTGCAAACTCGTTTGTTAAAGCTTGTTGTATTTGATAACCAATACCACCTTGTGTATCTGCCACGTTGTTAACAAGAGGGACTGTCGGCATACCTGCTACTTCATTAGCAATCTCAGATCTTTGTAATGCAAATCCAACTTGTGGACCATTACCATGAGTTACGACAATTTCATATCCTTCTTGAACCATGTCTACGATATTTACAACCGTTTCTTGTACGGCTTCATATTGGTCTTGAGTTGTGTTGCGGCCGTTTTCTCTAACTAGAGCATTGCCTCCGATCGCAACGATCACTAATTTCCCCATTATTTACCTCCTAGTTGTCTAAACTCGTTAATACTTAACAAATTTAGAGATTGCTCTTTATGCATCTGATATAACGAATTAGTTGGATCATTTTCAATAGCATTTTCAATTGCTTCTACAGCTTCTTCATGTCTTTCTAGCGATCTAAGACTATTCGCTTTATGAAACGAAAAATCATATCTTTTTGGCTGAAGAGCTAGAAGATTTCCCATGGCATGTACAGCTTCCTTATGTCTTCCAAGTTCTCTTAAATAATTTGATTTATGGTATAGATAGAAAGTTTCGTTAGGATCAAGTAAGACAGCTTTATCATATTCACCTAGTGCTTCATCTGGTCTATTCATTAATCTTAAGCAATTGGCAGTGTAAAAATAAAAATCAAGATCTGTAGGATCAACAGCTAGAGCATGATTGTATTGCTCAAGAGCTTCTTCATATCTTTTTAATTCTTGTAAAAAATGCCCTTTGTAGTAGATTAAATCTAAGTTTTTACTGTCTAATTCAAGAGCGCTATTTATCTCTGAAATGGCTTCCTCGTATCGATTTTCATTAGCAAGTACTTTTGCTTTTTTAATCGACTCATTTTGTTCCACATACTCTTTATTAAGTATTTTTACAACCTTATGGTGATTCAGTTCAATTGCATGTTGCAAAGAGGATTTTCCATCACGGTCTGCCAAGTTTTCATCCGCACCCGCATCAACAAGTAGTTCAATTACATCAGAGTATAACCGGCCTCCATTTCCCAAAATAACTGCCTCAAGTAAAGCCGACCAGCCTAACTTATTGGCATGGTTAACAGGAACTCCTGCCTCTAAACAAATTTGTACAGTCTTTAAATAGCCTTTTTCACTAGATGGTAATAAAGCTGTTCCACCAAATCGATTCACGCTATTTATATCAGCCCCATACTTTAACATCATGCTTAATATTTCATGAAATCCATTTGCTCCCGAACAGATAAACGGAGTTAATTGGGTAATGTCCCTTGAGTTAACATCACTGCCAGCTTCCAATAAACTTTTTACAATTGCAATTTGATTTTTTTGAGTAGCCGCCATTAAAGCTGTACGACCATCAGCATCTTTATATTCAACACTTGCTCCTTTTGATAAAAGCAGTTCTACTGTCGGTAAATCTCCTCTTTCACTTGCGAGAATTAATTCTGAATTTAAGGATTGATTTTCCATAGCATTTCTCTCCTTCAGTTGTTTTCTTATACGAAATGGATGGCCACTTTATTTAAATAATCCTGGGTTTCCTTCCTCAAAAAAGCGTAGTTAAATCCATGTGTATCTAAGAATGAATTGTGGGGTCTGACACTTACTTTCGATTCAGACCCCAAGCAATAATTTAAAATTTTTAGGATGATTAAGTGTGACAATCTATATGGGGGGGAATCCCATGAGATGTCAACAGTTTAAAAGTGGTTTAGAGTACTAGATTCGAATAATTCAAAGCCCTTACTCCTGAATTATCCGAATCTAGTGTAACTATAAGATGTTTTCACTTAAAGTTAATAAAGCCTTTTCAAACGCTTCAACTGGTGGATAAGTGATACCCGCACCAATCATGCCAATACCCGCTTCTTTATGGGCAATAGCTGTATTGATAACTGGCATGATACCTGTTTGAATTACTTTTCTTACATCAATACCAGTTGAAATACCCATGAAATCTAATAAAGGAATCGTGACATTCGGATTTTCATCAGTTGTGATTTCTTTCATTTTTGTCGAAAAGCCAATTGCCTCATCAACCGTTCCACCTACAAGTGCAACAATCGCTGGAGCTGTTGCCATTGCAAATCCACCGATACCGTATGTTTCAGTAATCGCACTATCTCCAATATCCAATCCTGAATCTTCTGGTTTGTATCCAGCAAACATTGGTCCTACAACCTTTTGTGCTGGTCCAGTAAACCAAGTGTTTCCTGCCATACCACTTACACGAATACCGAATTCTACACCATTACGTGCCATCGTTGTGACAATCGTGCTATTTTCAATACCATGAGCAGCATCAAGAGCACATTTACAAAGTGCCATCCATGTTGGACCAGAAAAATAATCACTGCTAGCTACGAAATCAAATACTTCGCGCTTTTGTTCAGTTGTAAAATCTGTTTCCAAAATATATGGAGTTAATGCTTGAATTAACAGCGCTGTACCTGCATTGTTTCGATTGTGACACTCATCACCCATGTGAAGAGCTTGTGCAAGCATTAAACGTAAATCAATTCCATTCTTATTTAATTTCATCGCATCTCTTAAAATAGGACCAAATACATCGCGCATCCAGATTAAACGATCTACAACACTTTGATCATTTGCACCCATTCTAAGAATTTTTGCCATCTGTTCACTTAAGTTTGTATAAGCAATATTACCGTAAGTTTTATTCTCAACAATGTGCATGAACATAGAAGCTGATGTTACCCCAGCCATAGAGCCTACACAATTGTGTTCATGACATGGTGAGAAAGTAATCGATCCAGAAGCCGCAACCTCGTAAGCTTCCTCTAAACTATTTGCTAAGCCTTCATACACAATTGCTCCTGTAACTGCACCTTTCATTGGGCCGCTCATTTTTTCCCAAGTAATCGGTGGGCCTGAGTGAAGAATCGTATGCTTAGTCATACCTGGCACGCAATTGATTGCTTGGTCGAAGCCAATTAGTACTGGTTGAGAATTAATAATTCGTTCTACAGCTAATTTATTTGCTGCTTCAATTTTTTCCATTACGCTTGGATCTTCTAACTTATCTAGAGCTGCAATTAATTCAGGATTTCCTCCACCTGGTGGTGTCCATTCTAAATGAGTTGCACTTGCATTTTGTTTTAAAATATCATCTTTAAAAAATTCAATCCCCACGTTAATAGCAGAAATTTTACTATTAAAAAGTTCGTTAATTTTATTCATGACTATTCTCCTTTCACTACGAATTCTCTAGCTAATAGTCCTGCGTTCGTACTACTGCTAGCATGTGTAACACCTACAGCTAATAATTTGTTCACTTGATCATCAAAGTTTTGAGGGTCTAAATCTGTTCCAAGAACGTATCCAATAATCTCTAAGTGACGTCCTTCTTTTTCAGCCAATTCCTTCGCTTCGATAATAGCTGGAAGCATTACGCCAACTGGATCTTCGTGTGAACCATAGCCTAAAACAAAGTCCATAACGATCACACCAACTGATGGATCCTTCGCTTCTTGTAAAAATCTAGCGATTCGAGTAGATGGATCAATCATTGGGTGAGGTTTTCCTTGTGTAAAGTCATCATCACCTAAGTCAATGAAAGTATGCTCTTGACTAACATTAATGTCTTTTAAAAGGTAATCAGGATTTTTCTGGATGTTACTATAAACATTGTCAAACTTATCAAGTGCTGCATACATCGCTTCGTCACATAATGTACCGCCACAAAATAGTCCACGAATATATTTTTGTTCCGGTGTTAATTTGGCACGAACCTCTTCGATTAGAGGAATATTTAAAGCACGTTTGTTAATTTTGCTTTCATCAGCTCCTGCTAATAAAACTGCCTTAAGCGCAGCTTCTTTTGACATTTTTGCAAAATGTCCTCCAGCCTGAACTACCTTCTCTTCATCTCCACCAATGAACCAAACGACAACTGGTTTTTTGCATTGTTTAATTTGCGCTAACACTTTCTCTTCTACACTTGGTGCAGGTGGCTTAGAAACAAGAACAATTACCTTAGTAGCCTCATCATCATCTAACGCTTTAATCGCATCTAACATCATAATTCCGCCAACTTCTTCACTTAAATCACGGCCACCAGTTCCGATTAACTGAGTTATTCCACCACCGAAATCATGGATACGAACACTAACCTCTTGACTACCAGTTCCAGATGCACCGACGATACCGATGTTTCCTTTTCTTACTCCATTAGCAAATGCTAACCCCACGTTACTAATAATCGCTGTTCCACAATCTGGACCCATCATTAATAATCCTTTTTCATGAGCAAGCTTTTTCAATTCGACTTCTTCTTCAACGCTTACATTATCGCTAAATAGCATGACATGAAGATCATTTTCAAGTGCTTTTCTTGCTTCTCTTGCAGCAAAGGCACCATTAACCGAAATAACTGCTAGATTTGCTTCAGGTATACTCGTAGCAGCTGAAGAAATCGTTGAATAAATAATCTCGCTTTTCCCTTTGGAAGTATTCTTTTTAGTTAATAATTCATCAATTTCTAAGAAAGCGTTTTCAATAAGTTCATCAGTTTCTGCTTTAACAGCAATAATCAAATCACTGTTTTTTGCTTCTTCAATCTCAGGAGTGTTCAAACCTACATTTTTAATTACTCCTTTATTCATTTCAGTACCCATTGCAATGATCGCTTGTTCTATGCCTTCAATTTGGTTCGCTTTCGTTGATAAAGACATTAAAGAAACTGAATCAAAAAATGTATTTGGCTTTACCACAACTTGTACAGTCATAATCTACCTCCAGCTTTAATTTTCGCCTCCAACCCACAGACAAGTCCTAAGGCTATATCTGTTCCGGATGAAGACCCGATGTTTAATACTTTGTTTAAGGAGAGAATCAAGTCCTCTTCTGTCCCATTTATTAAGGAATGAATTAATTGAATAAGTGACTCTCTCACTTTGCCAATTGATGCCTTTTTTATCGCCATATAGCTTATTTCATTTGTTAAGCTTTTCGCTTTCTTAACCACTTCTTCACAAAACGATTTATTGGTAAATCCTGAATTCGTGTTTAAAATAGTTAATATTCCAACTAGAAAATCATCACCAGATGGAGTTAATCCAGAACCAAGACCTATTAGTGATTCTGCATGCTGTAAGGCACTAGTCATCCGGTTGTTTGCTAAATCATTCAATAGCAAACCCGTTCTTTCTTGAAGTAGTTTCGACATTTCCTTTTCAAAAGAGGTATGAAATATAGGGGCTTTCTTTATTCCACCGCTTTTTCCATGAAGGTCGATGTAGTTCTTCATGAATGCGAGATGATCTTTCAAACGTTCGATATTATTAGGTAATAAAGGAAGTTTGCTTTCCCATTGTTCAACATTCACAATATGAATGGATAATTTATTCGCTATGTGTAGAATTTGATTTTCTACATAAATCGTGTCTTTTATTTTTAGATCCATCCTGTCAAAACAATCGACATCGATCACAAGTGTATTCGGCGCGTTATCAATTTCATTGCAGGCGACTGTGTACAGTTCACCATCTTCTAAACATTGAAAATTGAATGTCCTATGAAATATACTGTGAACAAAACCACTCAAATTCGAATTTTTTATTTTTTGGATAAAATCAACATCACCAGATTTTGCAAATATCATTCGAGTCACCTCATCAATCTGGAAGAAATGCAATTTTCTACCCAGTACACCCACTCTTAATTTCCTGAAAACTCATATGCAGCTTGCCTATGATAAAATTTGTTAGATTGTTACAAAATAAGCTATTATAAAAATATTTTTCAGTCTAAAACCTACTTTTCTTTGTAGTAAAAACGAAGATTTCCTACAAAATAATTGACGATTAGCTAACCTTACGTAATTATTTTAGAATGAATACCTTCTATCGTCATCGTTTACAAAAACCAAAAATTAAGGATGTCATTTAGGCATATTGCACAAATATATGTGATTAAATTATGTCAAAGGAGTTGAGAAAATTTGTTAACAATTAAGGATTTATTAGAAATAAAAGCGATTGATGGAATTAAACTTGTTGGAGGAGAAAAGGGGATTAATAACGTTATTTCTCTTGTTAATATCATGGAAAACCCCGATGCGTTTGACTGGTTGTCGTCAAATGAATTACTTCTATCAACTGGTTATATATTTAAAGGTCAGGTAGATTTACAAAATAAAATTATTAAAGAGCTTTCAGAAATAAATTGTTCCGGTCTCATTATTAAAATGAAACGATACTTTGATCAAATTCCTCAAAATATGATTGATCAAGCAAATAAATATGGTTTACCTCTTTTAGAACTACCATTCGAATACACGTTATCAAATGTCATATCGATTATTAATGAAAAGGCTTCTGGAAGATATGATTTGCTGAATAGAAAAACGTTGGACATGCATAATACGCTCTTTAGAATTGCATTAGAAGGAGGAGGAATTGAACGAATATCTTCTACGGTATCTGAAACCGTTAATAATCCAATTCTGATTGTAGACGATCATTGGGATTTGATTCACTTCTCAGAACATAAAGATAATCCAACCTATTTAGCCTATTGTCTTAATCTCGTAAAAGGTAGACAAGTGTTCCATAAAGAATTTATCGATTCGATTCCGCACAGCATTACCCAAATGAAAAAGCTAATAAAACGGATCTATTATTTGGAAGATTTAGAAGTTAAGTGTAGAATCCTGCCCATTGGGGTTGCAAACGATATTTTTGGATATATCGTTGTTTGGCAAACCGTAAATGAATTATCGGAATTTGATTATATTGCACTAGAACAGGCCTCTACGATCATAGCGCTTGAGATGATAAAGCAGAGGGAAATAGAAAGTGTGAAACAAAAAATTAGAAATGATTTCTTTGATGATTTATTAAATGGAAAAATAACATCTAAAGAATCGATTAAAACGCTTTGTGACTTACATGGCCTGAATCCAAATTATATGTACTACTGTATGGTTATTAATATCGAATCAGATGAACTTACAAACATTGAAGACATGGTTGATTGGAGATATAAACTAGAAAATAAAGCAAGAAAATGTGTAGACATAGTTTATGAGTGTGCGAATCAAATAGATGGAGAAATTACATGCTTGCATAGAAACAACCGACTCATTATTTTGATCGGACAAAGTGATAACAAAGCTTCTATATCCTTAAATGAAGCAAAACTAAATGCTAATACAATTCTCGAAGTTCTTACTAAAAACATTAATAAAACGACTTTTTTTATCGGAATAGGCCGCCAGTTTAAAACGATTAGTTCAATTCATAAAAGTTTTTCTGAAGCCCATGAAGCCATTAGACTAATGCAGAAATTTGATAAAAAAGAAGGGATATCTCATTTTGAAGATTATGCGGTCTATCATCTTCTAGATTCAAATATTAAAGATATGCAGTTAGAAAACTTTTTCATGAAATCTCTCGGAAAAGTATATGAACATGATCAACTTCACCAAACAGGCTATATACAAACACTAGAGAACTATTTCAATCACAACCAAAATTTAAGTGAAACAGCAAAAGCAATGTTTTTACACAGAAACACTCTCATCTATCGAATTGAAAAAATCAAAGAAATATTAAATACAGATTTAAAGAATGCAGAGGATTTACTACAAATCCAGATAGCATTAAAGATTTTCCGACTTTTACAAAAAAATCTTCCACACATCAACAATGAAATTTAACTAATTTTATCTCTACTATTGGACGTGAACGAATGAAACAAACAGTTATTTACAAAAAAAATGATCGCTTTTCTCTTCAAGCAGACTTTTATGAAACAAATCGTGAACATGCTCCTGTGATTATTTATATCCATGGAGGTGGTCTCATTTGGGGAACAAGAGAAGATATTACGAAAGATATGATTGAGTTTTACACTAGCAACGGATTTTCGTTGTTTTCGATCGATTATAGGCTGGCTCCCGAGTCTAAACTACCAGACATCCTTGAAGATGTTCAAGATGCACTTCGTTGGATTGAAGCTGAAGGACCCAAATATTTTTCGATAGATCCAAATAAAATTGTGATAGTAGGAGGTTCTGCTGGCGGTTTTCTTGCTCTATGTTCTGGAACATTTAAACATAAGCCACGTGCAATCGTCTCCTTCTACGGCTATGGCGATATTAGTGCGAGTTGGGCTACAAATCCAAGCCCTTATTATTTGCAAAAGGATATGGTTCCAAATGAAATTGCTGAAATGCTTCAGTCTAATCAAGTTATTACAGAGGGAACCATTGAACAGCGTTTTTTAATATATTTACACGCCAGACAGCATGGAGTATGGGTTCAAAAATTAACTGCTCTTGATCCAATAAAAAATAAAGATCAGCTTCTTACATTGTGTCCGATTCATCACATTACAAAAGATTATCCGCCCACTTTATTTTTACACGGAACGAAAGACACAGATGTTCCATATGAACAATCTGTATTCATGAGAGCCGCCCTTTTAAAAAAAGATGTGAAAACAAAATTCATTACAATTCCAAACGGCGAACATGTATTCGAAAAGGATTTCCATCTCCCAATCGTTCAAAATGCATTGAAACAGATGATTGAATTTCTCCAAGAGCATGTACAAGAGTAAGATCAAAAAGAGAAAGTCGTAGAAACCCTACTCCCTTCTCTTTTTCTGATCTCTTTTATTTTAGTTCACCGCTCCACTACACAATTACCCGATTTCATATGTAACTATAAAATAAAAAAAAGTGATAGACTCTTCTATCACTTAAATTATCTGTTTTGATTTTCACTTTCATCTAAATGCTTTAATTTCTTTTTATTTTCGTTCATCCATAAACTAATGATTACGACTGAAACGTACACAAATGCAGTCATGATCATTAGATTATATTCTTCTAGCTTGTTTAATAAAGTAGTTAATACACCTGCAGCAACTGTTATTTGTAACATCACAAAATGATATCTCATCTGTCCCTCACCTTTTTTCTGTTTTTATGTATTTTAAAAAAATATATTTAAAAGTTTTATTTTTACAATTTTGTACACAATATTGTAACATATTTATTTTCAAATAAACTAAATATCATAAAGATTCTTAAGAGGTTATATTTGGATAATTTCAATAAATTCATTTGCGACAATGATGCCTAAATTTACTTACTGTTTAATTCATACGTTTATTAGCAGGATTTTTATAAATAGGTTCTTAGTACAAAAAAAGGATAGAAATAGTAGATTTCACTTCTACATTTCTATCCTAATATTTATATAAATTTACATATTATTTTATTTACTTTACTTATCTATTAACCAAAATTCTTTCTCTTTTAAAACTTAAGCTACTCTTTTTTCAACGTGACCTTTTTCCTTTATTTCGCTCATTTTTGGAACAAATTTTTTAATAAAATAATCTAAACCAAAGCGACCAGCATTTGATCCAGCAACAATAATGAAAATACTTAGTAAAACTAATTGTGGGTTAATGCTTGTTGTACCACTAAACATAAATGAGAAGTTCATCATAAGTGCAAAAAATGTTGCTGTTTTTGTAAAACAACCAATAATTAAACCAAGACCAATAGCAAATTCACCAATAGGTACTAAGAAATTAAATAAGTCCACATGTGGGATGGCGAAGTTTGTTAAAAAGTCTGCCCACCAACTTTGAACGGCTGGATGATCGCCTGTTGCACTTTTTACAGCAAAAGCAAGGAAACCTGACGCATCGAATCCACCACTTGATAATTTTTGCCAACCCGCACTGATAAACTCGTATCCGACGTATATACGAAGAATAGTTAAGACACCAGCAGCGATTTTATTGTTACGTAAGAAATTAATAAACATTTATATCCCTCCAGTTGTTTTAATGAATCTTGTGTGTGATGTTTACGGATTTATTGTACAATATACCTTGTGAATTATTTCACATTATTATTGAACATTTTGTGTCGTTTCTAAATTAACAATTCATCGCTAACCGTCTATGCGTAAAAAGAAGATTTTATCCACTTTCAAAAGCTTTCGTTCAAGAGAATTTTTAATTAAGCTCTTATAATTCTTTGCCTTTAAATAAAATGAACCAGAAAAACCCTCTCCGGGATCTTCCGGTTATATTTTCGAATCTATATTTTGAACCATGAATTATATAACAATCGAATAGCCTCTTCAATCTCATCCTCTGATAAAATAGCAAATCCAAGTAAAACTGTATTTTTGGGATTATTCCCTTCGCTATAATACATTGAGACTGGATATACTTTAATACTATTTTCAGCCGCTCTTTTTATTAGCTCTTCTTCTAACATTCCATTGTGAACTTTTAATAAAATATGTAAGCCAGAATCTTCTCCGATCACTTCCACTTTATTAGAAAAGTATCTTTCGATCGCCGAAACAAGAACATCTCTCTTTTTTCTGTAAACAACTCGCATTTTATGAATATGTTTTTCCCAATGTCCTTCGTTTAAAAATCTTCTAATGATTTCTTGGTCAATTCTCGAAACAGTTTGTGTGAGGAATAAATATTGTGAATGATACAATTTAATTAGTTGTTTTGGCAACACCATATAACTCATTCGTAATGACGGGAGTAAAGCTTTTGAAAATGTTCCCATGTAAATTACTTTTCCTTCTGTATCAAGTCCCTGCAATGCTGGAATCGGTTTTCCAGAGTAACGAAATTCACTGTCGTAATCATCTTCAATAATATAACGTCCATACCCCTCTTGTGCCCATTGTAATAGTTGTATTCTCTTTTTAATTGGCAAAATCATTCCACATGGAAATTGATGAGACGGGGTAACGAACATAACATTCGCATTGCTAGCTTCTAAAGCTGCAATACTGATCCCATCCTCATCAAGTGGGATCATTTGAACATTTTCTTCACCCTTTTCAAAAACAACCAACTTTCGATGATATCCTGGATTTTCAACTGCAAAATGCTTTCCCTTTAGTAACTGAAACAGGATTTTTATTAAAAATTGTGTTCCGGCACCAATTACAATTTGACTCGCAGAACAGCTAACACCTCTTGATTCATATAAATAGTTCGCAATTTCTTCACGCAAGTTGTACTCACCTTGAGGATGACCAAGAAATAGCAGGTCCTTATTTTCTAGTTGCCATACTTCATTTGAAATTTTCCGATAGACAGCGAATGGAAATGTCTTTGGATCTACACCCGTTTGTGTAAAATCATATTTATATAACTGTTCTCTGACTAATACTTCCTTAACGGATTCTCTTTTTTTCTCTGTAAGCAACATTTGCTCAATTTCACATACAAAATAACCCTTTCGTGAAACTGATTCAATATACCCTTCTGCCAAAAGTTGGTCATATGCTGATTCGACTGTATTTTTACTCACTTCTAAATGCACTGCTAACTTTCTTTTTGCAGGAAGCTTCGTCATAGGAGGGATTTTTCCGCTTCTTATTTCTTCTTTTATATACCCATATAACTGTACATACAACGGGATTTTTGACTCAATATTCAAATTTGGTGTTAACTCTAACATTAAAATCTGACCCCTTTAAAAAATACATTTCTGACACTTCTAGCAGTACCAGGTGTTATATATAATAATTTTTATCATGTAAATTGAATAAAATCAATCTTTGAAAGGAGCATCATGATCATGCAAAACAGCAGACGTCTTGGACTATTTATGATTCTTACAGGAGCTACTTTATGGGGAGTATCGGGTCCATTAATTCAGTGGTTTTTTCAACGCACGGCACTCTCATCTATCGACTATTTAGTCATTCGCCTCTTACTTGCAGGGGGTTTTATTTTATGTTTCTTACTTACAAAAAAACAAAATATTTTTCGTATTTGGCAACAACCACGTCATCTATTTCAACTGATCATTTTCTCTATTCTTGGAATGCTTGGCGCACAATATGCTTTTATTGAAACGGTGCATATTAGCAACGCTGTCACAGCTACACTATTCCAATTTTTAGGGCCAGTTCTAATTACTATTTATGTCGCAATACAAAATAAAAAACTGCCTTCTACTTTGCAAGCACTAGCAATTGTCTCTGCACTGATCGGCACATACTTTATTATTACAAATGGATCTGCCCACAATATTGTCATGTCTAAGGAAACTATCTTATTCGGACTGTTAACAGCTATTGGTTTTACCTTCTACACACTTCACCCTACTTCCCTTATACAACAATGGGGGACGACTCTTATTATTGGCTGGGGTATGTTAATCGGAGGTATAGCATTATTTATTTACAATCACTCTTTTGAATGGAAGCAATATTCACAAACCTTTACATGGTCAACATTCTCGATGCTGATTTTAATTATAATAATTGGTACACTTTCTTTTCTTCTCTACATCGGTAGTCTAAAATATTTATCAGCAACAGAGACTAGTATTTTATCTAGTATAGAACCACTTGTAGCAACTATTGTTTCTATTACGTGGCTAAAGGAATCTTTCGGAGTATACCAATTACTAGGTGGTATATGTATCGTCATTGCAGTTATTTTCTTAACAAAGCCAGATAAAGTAGCAAAATCTACATTCACAGCTGAGCAAATATAATGCCAAATGTAAAAAGAGGACTATTTTTACTATTACTACTCCTTGTTCAACTAACATGCCATTATGTTGAATAAGAACTCTTTCTTGCTATTGATTTAACTCTAAGTCTTTACGAAAAAAACCAGAAAAACCCTAGACAGCACCCCTTAAAGTAGATATTGAAAAAACCCTCTGTTGGGCAAGAAATTAAGGGGTGCAGTCTAGATTATAGCCGGTTTTAAAGGGATTGTGACTTAATTCGGTATTCGGTAGGTGAACAATTTTTAATTTGTCGAAATACCTTATAAAAATTTGAAGTACTCTGATATCCGACCTCATAACAGATTTCAAGGTTTGTTTGATTTGTGTTTTTAAGTAGATGTGCTGCCTTATCAATACGAATTTTTTCTAAGTAAATTCGAGGGGTGTCCCCAGTTTCTTGTTTAAATATTCTTTCAAGATAAAAAGGGCTCATACCTATATGTTTTGAAATATCGTTTAGTACAAGCTTATGTCTATAGTGATTTAATAAAAACGTAATCACACTCTTAATAAGTACGACTTTAGGTGATTCAACTATTTCTGGCTGGCATCGTTTACAAGCACGAAATCCAGCCTTCTCTACTTCATTCAAATCATAGTAAAACTCTACATTTATTTTCTTCGGTTTTCTTGATCGACAGGAAGGCCGACAATAAATTTTTGTTGTCTTCACTGCCGTAAAAAATAAGCCATCATATTTACGATCACAATCAATAATTTTCTCCCACATTTCCTCAAATGAAAGATTGATAGTGCACATTATTTCACTCCTAATCTTACTGATTAACATATAGATGAGAGGTATCCATCGTGCTAAATATTTGCTCTATATTTGACTCTAGGTAAGCAATAATCTTATCTGATAATGCATTTCCAAAACTAAAACGCTTTACCCCTAATTTTTCAAGCTTATTACAATTTGTTAATCCAGGTAAAGATAAAATATTCAGTGGTGATTGAATAGTGGTTGCAACTTCTAGTATTTCTTCTTCATTTATTAAACCTGGAACAAATATCCCACTAGCTCCACTCTCGACATAAACTTTACCTCTTTCAATTGTTTCTGTTAAAGGATTTTCCAATTGAAAAAAAGTATCTATTCTGGCATTAATAAAAAAGTCTTTAAAACCATGTCGATCCAAGGCCGTTCTCATTTTTTCTAAAAGTTTACTATGTTGAACAATTTGGCTAAGTCCTTTTTCATATTTTAAAGAATCCTCAATATTAATTCCAGCTACTCCAATATCTGCTGTTCTTAACACGTTATTTACAATTATTTCAATTGTTTTCCCGTATCCTGCTTCAATATCTGCAGATACTGGGATGGCTACATTGTCTACTATTGATTTTATGATAGCTAAATGTCTATTAAAATCAATATGTTCGCCATCTGTAAGGCCGATTGAATTTGCTATCCCAAAGCTCGTTGTACCGATTGCTTTAAATCCAACTTTTTCAAGTGTTAGTGCTGAAAGAAGATCCCAAGCATTTCCTAAAAATAATAGTTCATCGGATTGATGAAGCTCTTTAAATTGTTGGATTTTATTCATGTTAATTCCTCCCAAAGTAAGTTATTACCAATTGTAGCAACAAATCTTAATTGTTCGCGTCCTCAATCTTGCTCTTATGGTCACAAGAAATGGTACGGTTGAACGTTGATTTCTATGTCATTTAATTAGGTGGAAAATATTATTTTGAGAAGTTAAGTAAATTAGTATCTCCTTCACGTAGAAAGAAATGAGGAAAATGCTATAAGATGATTATAAGTCGAAACAATTACGCATTTTAACTTTTTACCAGAACTAAAAAAAACCAGGAAAACCCTCTACTGGGCTATTCTGGTTTCACTTATATTCTATTCGTATTTCATTAAAGCCTAATGACAGGTGATTATTTCGCTGCCTTCTCATACTCCTGTTTAAAGAAGCTCTTCATTGAATGGAGTACATCTGATTTTTGTAAGGATATAGTAGTGGAATTTTTCATCGTTAAAGCTTTTATATGCGGACATTAGAGTAGAGTGTCTGTTGTATCGGCTTACTTGTTTAGGTTATACCAGGTATTTTCACTAACTCCTTTAATTCTTCATACAAGAAGTTAATTATTTGATTAATCCACTCTATTCATTTTAATTTTCCTATTGATAGGTTAACACGATAATTCCCGTACTCTAATAGTCTTTCTAGAAATGTATCCAATTCTTCATTCGAAGCAAAATGCGTTTTTAATAAATAACATCCTTCACCGCTTGTACGATGTACTTCAGAAACTGCTTCTTCCTCTTGAAAGAAATTCTTAAACCCTTGATGATTAGCAGTTTTTACGAACACAGTAACAAATGCAGTCACTATTTGTCCTAATTTGATTCGGTTTATTGCGATTGTATATTGTTCAATAATCCCTAAATCCTCTAATCTCCTAATTCGATTTCCTACAGCCTGCCCTGTCATATGTATTTTTTGACCAAGTTCTTTCCATTGAATTCTTGAGTTTCCTCCTAATAATTTCAGTATTTCAAAATCTGTTTGATCAATGATATAAATCAATCCTTTCATCATGAAAGTAGAAAGTCAGATAGTGTTTCGCCAACTTATTCTGCTTATCAATCCAATTCACTATACTTAATCTATCCTCATCACTTTACTTATACCATAGAGGAATCAACAAAGAAAAACATCTAAATTTAAGGGTGGTAATAAATATGCTATTACAAGAAATATTAGCGTACAACGAACAATTTGTACAAAACAAGGAATACCTACCTTTTGAAGCAACAAAAATACCTCAAAAGCATATGGTTGTTGTCTCTTGCATGGATGCTCGTTTAATTGAGCTACTTCCAAAAGCTTTAGACTTACACAATGGTGATGCAAAAATCATCAAAAATGCAGGTGGAACGATTACAGATGCCTTCGGTAGTATCATGCGAAGTGTTGTAACAGCTATATATGAATTAAATGCAGAAGAAATTTATATTATTGGACATCATGCATGTGGAATGAGCCAAAGTAATCCAAAAGGAACACTTCAAAAAATAATAGATCGTGGAGTATCTTCACCAGAAATTTTATCAGCTATTGAATATGCTGGAATTGACCTTGAAAAGTGGTTATTTGGATTTGATCATGTTGAAGATTCAATTCAAGCTAATATTGGTTTAGTAAGAAATCATCCATTTATTCCAAAAGACATTCCTGTACATGGCTTAGCTATTGATCCCCACACAGGTAAACTAGATTTAATAGTTGATGGATATCAAACATTAAGTAACGTGAAAAATTAATTATTATTATTTAACATGGAAGGAAGTTATTAAATATGAATAGAAACGAAACTACACAAAAAATTATTGAAGCAAAAATTGCAAAAGGTTTAACTTGGGAGGAAATTTCAAAAGTAAGTGAGAACTCTGAGACTTGGGTTGTAACAGCATTATTAGGACAAGCTACAATGACTCGCCCGGAAGCAGAAAAAATGGCTAAACTATTAGAGTTAGATGAAGATGTAGTTCAAGCATTAACGATTATTCCACATAGAGGTGCTGCTATGCAAATGCCTCCTACTGACCCAATCTTATATCGTTTATATGAAATGTTATTAGTGTACGGACCAACCATTAAAGAATTAATTCAAGAAAAAGTTGGCGAAGGGATCATGAGTGCAATTGATTTTGAATTAGGTGTGGAGAAAAAAGAAGATCCAAATGGTGATCGCGTAATCCTAACACTTAACGGTAAATTCTTACCTTATCGTAAATGGTAAATTATTAAAAAATATATCTATTAAAATTAAATAATTTTATAAACTTACACCGTATAAACCTAAGTAATCCATCCTTTTTAATTTACCTATATTGAAAAGGTGGATTTTTCTATGAGGTCCTTTTTCGGCAAAGGAGATTAATATGAATAAAAAATATTTTAATACTAGTTTTAGTATCCTACAGTGGTTTGTGTTTCTTTTAGCTAATGCAATTGCATTGCCAATCATCATTGGTGGCATATTCCATTTATCAATAGAAGACATCTCAACTTTAATGCAGCGAACTTTTTTAGTTGTAGGGGTTAGTTCATTTTTACAAGCATGGTTAGGGCATCGTTATCCTATTGCCGATGGTCCTGCCGGTTCATGGGTAAGTATATTTGTTATATTGGGACAAGTAGCTATGCATCAAGGACAAAGTGCAAAAGAAGTACTGCAACTTTTAGAAGGTGGATTAATAATTGCAGGTATCTTACTTTTCGTTCTTGGGATAACAGGGCTAGTGCATCGAATTCTACGTTTATTTACCCCTTTAGTTACAGGAACATTTCTTTTAATCTTAGCTCTTCAGCTTAGTGGTGTGTTACTAAAAGGAATGATGGGATTACAAGGAACTGTAACTCATCCTAATTATCTATTGGCTACTATTGCGCTCTTAGTTTTTGCCATTATTACATTCTTATCAATTAAAGGGAAAGGATGGATGAAAAGTTACGCTGTATTACTTGGAATTTCAAGTGGTTGGATTTTGTATGCTTTAATTGGAAAACCGTCTCATATTCCTTCTCATACATCTTTTATTAAGTTTCCTGAAGTATTTGCTTGGGGCACGCCTAGGTTAGATATTGGGATCACCCTAACTGTAACTTTATTTACATTCCTTTTAGTTGCAAACACAATTGCTGCTATTTCAGCTGTAAAACAAGTGGCTCCACTATCTAAAGAAAATGAAAGACGAACTTTGAATCGTGGTGTATGGGTCGGAGGTATATCACATGTTTTCACGTCGTTGTTCTCTACAATTGGAGTTGTACCATTACCTGCATCAGCAGGATTTATTCAACTAACAGGACAAAAAAAAGTGAAGCCGTTCCTTATAGCAAATCTCATATTAGCAGGAATTTCTTTTTTCCCTTCATTTGTAAGCTTTATATCCTTGCTACCAGGTCCAATTGCAAATGCCGCACTTTTAGCAACATTTGTTCAAATGATTGGAATTTCATTTCAATCCATTTTACGTGAAGAATTAAATCAACGTCGATTAACGATATTAGGAATTTCATTATTAATTAGTTTGGGAATCATGTTTCTTCCAGAAAGTGCATTTAGCGGAATCCCATCTGCCTTTAAATATGTCTTAAGTAATGGATTACTAGTAGGTACCATGATTGGCATTTTACTAGAACAATTTTGGAAAGAATGAAGAGTTTTTCAAATTTGGCTCATTTGTTTGTAGATGCATTTCGTTAGAATTTTTGATTACAATCATGATTGGCAACTGCAACCTACGATCAGAAAATGAAGCCGTTTCGATTATTATGACTAAACTACCATTATATTGAATAGGAACTCTGACTTTACTATTGATTAAGCACCATATCTTTATGACAAAAAACAGAAAAACCCTATAACGGGCTTTTCTGTTTTTCATTTGCTATTCTATTCGTACTTCATTTCAATCTATTGACTAGCGATTATTTCGCTGCCTTCTCATACTCCTGTTTAAAGAAGCTCTTCATTGAATGGAAAACATCTGATTTTTGTTTTAGGATGTAGTAGCGGAATTTTTCATCGTTAATGTTTTTATATGCGGACATTAGAGTAGAGTGTCGGTTGTATTGGTTTAATTGTATAGCATACACCCTTTGATCTGACTGAGTTTTTTCGATTTCATTTTTAAAAAATCTCATTAAGTTGTTTAGGATATACCCATATTTTAACTAACGTGTTCGGTCATTTTAGTACACTTATTAATTCAAAGCTTTTCTGATCTTCCTTGCAAAAGCTAAAGGATCTTCAACAGCTTCAATATTGACATATATCAAATTCGGATTATCGAAAAGCCACTCATTATGAACCGATGAAACGATAATTCCTTGTTTAGTTATAGAGGCAACAAATTTTTCGACTTCATTTTGCAAGAGTGCTACTCTACCTAAGCACAATGCCTTTTTAGTTTGCTTATCTCTCGATTCAAAAGAAAAGGAAGAGGTAACTTTGAATGGTTTACCTAAAATTATTACTGGCAATTCATAACGATTTATGGTTGCCACACATTTACCACCCGCAAACCCCTCTTGGCCACCGATAATTCTAGCAAACTCCTTACAAATCAATTCCTCATTAGACACAATTTTCAAATCCCTTCCAAATATTATCAGTATTTGAATTTGTGAATTGATCGGATCACATATTCATCTAATTCGTGATAAATTTTATGATATTCAACTAACATATGATGTCGTTAATGCTTTGTCTAATCTGTTTTAGACAAGAGCATAATACATTTTCTCTATCCCTTCACAGCTATTAAAACTATCCTATGCACTATGTTTTAGTAATGTACTTAACTTAAATTTTACTTAATTTAAGTAAAAGAAGATCTACAACTAATATTTGATTTTAATAGTCAAAACTGCATTAAAAAAGAGTCTGCAATAGACTCTTTTATTTATAATGAATTTTAAAGACATTAAAAAAAGAATCTCTACAGAAGATCCTTTTTTATTATCTATAAATACCATAATACAATTTGAATTGCTTACTCAATTCACAACAAGATTAAGAATTTAATAATTGAGCAAAATAAAGCTTAATTCCTTTAATTTTCCACCCACTAGTAGTTCTTAAATAGACGACATCTTCACTCTGATAGACAAGATTAGTCACACCCCCACCTTTTACACCGACCCATAGCAAGTACTTTCCTGTTGCACTGTCACCATTGATATCGATAATTGGGTTAGTAAAGCTATGCATGCCAAGTTCACCATGGGCAGTTGCTTTCTTTAACATGTCTATAATGTTGTTAATGCCTTTAACGTTAACCTTCATTGCTTCAGACTCCCAAGTCGCATCTTCAGTAAATAGAGTAGGAAGTTCTGCAAAGTTAACTTCTTTACCATTCCACCCTTTATCCACATAGTGTCCGTATATTGCCTGAAGTTTCTTAATGGCTTCAATATCTTCTAGACGTTGTATTCTTTCTTCTAATGAAATATTTTCTTTCATTTTAATTAGCTCCTTAAAGGTTCGATTCATTTTTATAATTTGATCATAAGATTACCGTCAATAACGTCCACCATGAACCGAGTTCTCAGGGCTGACTTCTTCAAGGTGTTTTAAATCTTCTTCTGTAAGTTCTATGTTAAGTGCTTCAATATTCTCTTCCAAATATTTAACTCGTTTTGTACCTGGAATTGGCAATGCACCATTAGCAATTGTCCATGCGATTGCTAGTTGGGAAACAGTTACATTTTTTTCATTCGCAACTTCATTAAGTTTATCAACAATATCAACGTTTTTTTTGAAATTATCACCCTGGAATCTTGGCAAATTTCTGCGAATATCATTTGGTTCAAGGTCATCAAACTTTCGAAGTTCTCCAGAAATGAATCCTCTACTCAGTGGACTATATGCCACGTGTGTGATACCAAGTTCTCTTACTGTTGGAAGTATCTCTTGTTCAATATCACGACTCCAAAGTGAATATTCTGTTTGTAATGCATCGATTGGATGTACTGCATTTGCTCGACGAATAATATCTGCTCCTGCTTCAGAAAGTCCAAGATAGCGAACTTTACCTTCTTTAACTAAATCAGCCATTGCTCCAACAGTTTCTTCAATTGGTACATTAGGATCAACTCGATGTTGATAATACAAGTCGATATAGTCCAGACCCAAGCGTAGAAGACTCTCGTCTATTGCTTTTTTTACGTAATCCGGATGTCCACCAATGAACTCCCAATTAGGTCCGAATGTAAACTTAGTTGCAACAATTGCCTTATCACGTCTTCCTGCTAATGCTTTTCCAAGTAATTTTTCATTATGCCCATTCCCATAAGTGTCAGCACTATCTAAAAAAGTAACGCCGAGGTCCATCGCACGATGTATCGTTTTAATTGATTCTATATCATTGATGGAACCATAAATTCCTGGTGACATTCCCATTAAACCTAGTCCAATAGCTGAAACTTCTAAATCACTATTTCCTAACTTTCTTGTTTTCATTTTATTTCCTCTCTTTCAAGTGAGATTAACTTCTTGGCCAGTGTATCACAAAAAACATACACCTTAAACAAAAAAGACGTTTTTTGTCTATTTTATTTTTAGTGTATAAAACGTATTAGATATGATTGATTTTTGATATAATACTCATAATGAGGAGGTAACAATAGTGACCGACGAAAATAATACAAATGAAAAATTTAAACAAAAACAAGAAGAAATTATCTTAAAACTGATGCCGACTATTAGAACAAATGGTTTTCAGACACTACGAATGGATGAAATAGCGAAAATCGTTGGCATTAGTAGAGCAACATTGTATAAATATTTTCCTGCAAAGGAAGATTTATTCCATAGAGTTACTGATGGATTTGTGCAATACATTAAAGAAATGACCTCTAATATACCCAATGAAGATACAGTCTTTGCTTCGAAATTTCAACTAATCATTGAGCAATCTGTTTCACTCGCGCTTTTTATCACGGATGATTTTCTTAATGAGCTACAGAGTACCTATCCGTTAATGTATGATAAGGTTTGGGACATCATTCAATTTCGTGAACAGCAATTACTTATTTTTTATAGTGAAGGAATGAAAAACGGTGTCTTTAATAATATCAATGGAAGACTCTTGATATTACAGGATCAGATGTTATTTTCAATACTAGATCTAAAGTATTTAATGAAAAATCAATTTTCAATTGAACAAGCGCTTTTGGATTTTTATCAGCTAAGGAAACTACAACTATTTAAACCAGACAAACTTTCAACCGTTGATGATTCATTAATGATGCCTAGAATTGAATATTTATCCCAGAAAATATCAAAGGTTTTATATTAATTTTTGAAAAAAGTCAGNNCTGACTTTTTTCAAAAATTATAAAAGAATTTCTTGTTTAACTATCGCTAGAATTTATCTTTTGTTTGTATATTTTCGCGTACTGTGTCGATTGTATTGGTTTACTTGTTTAGGATACACCCTTTGATATGACTGAGTTTTTTGTATTCAATTTTTAAAAATCCTATTAAGATGTTTAGGATATACCCTTATGAACTAATATTACAAAAGGTGACTAAACTGGGTCCACTAATAATATTGTTAATGATTAGATAGAGATTCACTTTCCTCAAATAGTAAATTATCGAAATAGGCATCACTCTTAGTATTCTTATTAGAATGATCTACGTCTAAAGGACAACATGGTTTACATTATCACCTGTTGTAAATGTAACTTCTTTGAATTATGTTACAATCCATTGTTCAACAATCTGGTCCTTAAATGGCTAAAATATTTACTAATTCCCTCTGTATCTCCATTATTACTAAATTAATCCTTTATCTTTATTCATAATGCCTAATAGAAAACCCACATTTTTGGTTATTTTATACAATTACATTAAATGGAATACCTCATACAATAATCTTGCAAGGTCAAATGAAAGCGCTTTATTAAAGGTACACCTTACAAATTAAAGAAGGGGGAATCACAAACGACAATTATAAATAGATCCACCATGTTTCGCTTCTTTGCTCACCAGTGAACAAATTAGTTTGTCAAATGCGGTCAATCATGAAATTGGTCTAATGAGTCTAAATACAAGGGATACACCCTCTTGAGATGACTTATTTATTATTCAACTTTTATTTGCCTAATTGCCCATGTGACTCGTTAACAATATTTCACAAAAAGGTAAGGTAAAGTATACATCAATTTTTCGTTCCGACTTTCAGCTTTAAAGTACGTTTTAAAAAAAGAGTTTCATCCAAATCAGGCTTTTCTCTTGGCCTTGTTATCGGATTGGAGACTCACCAAAAATTTGTTTCACTAGGAGGAAACATTCATGTCAACCAGCGTTGATGAAAAGAAGTTATTGGATCCAGAGTTTGAACACACTCCTGTTCCTAAAGAATACCGCAAAAAATTATCATCCGTTGCAGCTGTTTGGTTTGGTTTCCCAATGGTATTAACAAGTGCAGTAATCGGCGGACTAATCACTGCACAGCTTGGCTTTAAAGCCGGCGCCTTAGCAATGCTGCTTGGTAATCTCCTCCTTTTCGTTATGGTAGGCTTACTAAGCTATGATGCCGGCCGTTCTGGATTGAACTTTTCTCTGACCGCACAAAAGACATTTGGACGTTCTGGTTATTATATTATTTCCGGATTACTTTCTACAGTTGTAATCGGCTGGTTTGCGCTTCAAGTCGGACTTACTGGCGCTACGATGCATGGATCATTTGGTGCTAATTTGTTAATAATGACCGTCATCGGTGGAATTCTCTATGTTGCAGTAACTTATATCGGTATTAAGGCTTTATCTTTCTTAGGGTGGATCGCAGCACCATTTTATTTTCTAATTGCCATTATTACAATTGTTATGGCAATGAAAACCGGTAACTCTGATATCTTAAACTATCATCCTCAAGTTTCAAATGCAATGTCATTTGGAGCTGCTGTAACGTTAGTATTCGCTGGGTTTGCCGATTCAGGTACAATGACAGCGGACTTTACCCGTTGGGCAAAAAGTGGCCGTGAAGGGATTTTATCAACCATTTTCGCCTTTCCAATCGGGAACTTGATTGCCGAGCTGGTTGGAGGAATTATTGTAGCAACTGGAGTTATCCCAAATCCAGCTTCAACTGGTGGGGACTTCATGTCAGTATTAGCAGGACATGGTCCATTGCTTACCATCTTGTCTATCCTTTTTGTCTTTATCAATTTAGGTTCTGTCGGTACACATTGCTTATACAATGGCGCTGTAGGCTGGTCACATATGACTGGTAAAAAAATGAGACCTATCACGCTTATTATTGGTATAGTCGGTTTAATCGTTGCAGTTTCTGGAATTTATAATCACTTTTTCAACTGGCTCGTTCTTCTTGGGGTAATCATTCCGCCTATCGGAGCAATTATGATTATGGATCGCTTGGTTCTACGAAAGAATGATTCGGCAAATTTAGTAAGCTGGAGACCAATGGGATTCGTTGTCTGGATTTTGTCTTCGGTCATCGCAGTATACTGTAACTTCTACGCACCACATCTTTCAGTAGCTTTTGTTGGCCTTGTATCTGCAGCCATTTTCTATTGGATAGGCAGCAAGTTAGTCAAAGGTCCCGACTCTATCCCTGAAATGAAATAGGTTGTATGAATTAAAAAGATAAGAAAAAGCCGTCTCCTTTTTATAAAAGGTGAACTGCCTCCCAATTGTTAGATACGTCGAACAATTGGAGGTGCAGTTTTTTTATGGTGAAATCTTCTCCAGAAAATAATTGCTAAATCCAGTGGTTTTCATCCTAGTATTCTTCACAATTTTCCAAACCAATCATAAGGAGTTATTCTTACATAGAGAAAGAGCACAATTCTTGCTGCAGAATTGCGCCTGATTGTGGAAGATTTCTTTTGGTAATATTCTCACCCTTTGTGACAGTTTAGAAAAGCTCAAACAATTACAAAAATCTCAGTTACTTATGATCCGGCTCCCAGCTATTAATACAAAACCACATCCTTTACGATATGACTATCCTGCCATTTACTTGAATAAGAAAACGATCCTTCGTTATTGAAGAATCGCATGCGTTAGTTGAATAGTATTTATTTAATTAATGTCTAAATTCCTAAAATTGTAATAAACTCATGTTTCTTGCTTTGATCGCAAATCCATGATTGAAATTCAGTGATTAGATTTATTAAGTCAATAATATTTTGATTAATATTTTCTTTAAATTTTGATTCTGTATCTTCCCACAAAAAACCGACCATAGTTTTTATCTCTTCTTCTTTTGGAATGTCTTTTAAAAAGAGCTTTACATTTTCTAATTGTTTTAAAATTAAATTCCAAGTATGTTTATCTATTTCACTAACTCCCCATAGTCCCCAAGGGCTATAGTCTTTATACTCTTTCTCGATTGCACGAGACAAATAGGTAAAAGTTTCATCTATAAGGTAAATAGAGTCTTTATTCCAATGACTTCCTGTATCTTTTCCAGGTTTAATTTCTACATAACAAGTACCTTTTAAAGTCTCTACATCATATATAATTTCAATTGGAGATAATTTTAACGCTTCTAACTCATCATGAATAATCTCTAAAAGAAAATCGCCAAAATCCTCAGCAATCATTTCTTGTTTGCCCCAGTCCTCTCCTATATTAAAAGAAACAACCGCTGGCTCACCTTCGTTATTGAGCTTATTTAAGTCCAAACAATATAAGATTTCGTAATCATAATCAATAATAGAAATGAAGTTATCAGGTAATTTATTCTCTTTTCTTTTTGATAATGTGAACCTAATGGCATCTGGATTGTCTGGATTATATGCTTCGTAAAAGTTTTCATTAGTAATACCCAATATATCCCATGTTGCAAAAACACCTGAACCATATTTTCTAATAAAATGACGATAGATGTTTGGAAATTTCAAACCTAAAGTTATTTCCGCCTTCTCAATTATAAGGTCTGAACATTCCCCAATATATTCACTATTAACTTTATCTTGTTCCAATAGTGCTAAAGCCTTTTCATAATTTGACCAACTCATTGATAATCCCCTTAGAAGCTATTTATTATTAAGATACCATAGAAACTCTTTTATTTCTTGTTCAACTAAACTGCCATTATGTTGAATAAGAACTCTGTCTTAACAATTGATTTTAACTCTAAATATATAAGACAAAAAACCAGAAAAACCCTCTACCGGGCTTTTCTGGTTTCACTTACTATTTTACTCGTACTGCATTAAAGCCAATTATCATGCGATTATTTCGCTGCCTTCTCATACTCCTGTTTAAAGAAGCTCTTCATTGAATGGAAAACATCTGATTTTTGTTTTAGGATGTAGTAGCGGAATTTTTCATCATTAATGTTTTTATATGCGGACATTAGAGTAGAGTGTCGGTTGTATTGGTTTACTTCCCCATAACCAAACATATTGCTTACTTTCATTAATTCTTGAACTAATTTTACACAGCGAGCATTATCAGATGTTAAGTTATCTCCATCAGAGAAATGGAATGGATAAATATTGTATCTTTCAGGTGAATATTTGTATTCAATAACTTCTAATGCTTTTCGATATGCAGATGAACAGATTGTTCCTCCACTTTCTCCTTTTGTGAAAAATTCTTCTTCAGTAACTACTTTAGCTTCTGTATGATGCGCGATAAACTCAATGTCTACAGACTCATACTTTGTTCTTAAAAATCTAGTCATCCAAAAGAAGAAGCTACGTGCCATATACTTTTCCCATAAGCCCATACTTCCGCTCGTATCCATCATTGCAAGTACGACGGCTTTAGACTCAGGTTTTCTAATTTCGTTCCATGTACGGAATTTTAAGTCTTCTGGTGATATAGGATAGAATGACGGTGTCCCGCTCATGGCATTCCGTTTAAATGCTGACATCATTGTACGCTTTTTATCAATATTACCCATTAAACCTGTTTTTCGAACATCATTAAATTCAATATTTTCTACAGTATTTAAATCTTGTTCTTTTCTTTTTAAATCAGGTAATTCTAACTGACTAAAAAGAGCTTCCTCTAATTCCATTAGTGAAACCTCTGCCTCATAATAATCTTCACCTGATTCTTTTCCTGCGCCTTGCCCTTTACCAGCACCTTTTTGCGGCTGGCCACCTTGTGAACCATCTCTTGCTACTACATCGCCAACTTTACTGTCTCCAGTACCCTGACCAACGTGTTTATTTTTATCATAGTTGTATCTAATCTTATACTCATCTAGTGACCGAATTGGAATTTTTACTACATCGCGTCCGTTTGACATTATGATGCTTTCTTCTGTGATCAAATCGGCTAAATTCTTTTTTATCGCCTCTTGTACCTTCTCTTGGTGTCGCTGTTGGTCATCGTGTCCTTTACGATGGAGGGTCCAGTCTTCCTGTGAAATGGTAAAATTATGCTTTTGTTCATGTTCATTATTTTCATTACTCATTTTCTTTCCCTCCCTTACTTGTTTTGATTTATTTGTAAAAATAAAAAAATCGTCACACAGTAAAACACATTTGCATAAACTAATTCGGTAGGTGATTTTCTACCCTTTTTTATGGATTACTCTATCATATGCAGAAGGACACAATAATTGACAATGTTTCTTCTAAATTTTACACCCATTTTTTCAGAAAATAGGACGAGTCCTTAAAATTAAATATATTTATATAAAAATTTTAATCAATTTTTGTCAGAAAAATTACACAATATTGAACTAAAAAAACAAAAAAATAAGTGGAAAACTAGAAAAAGTTCTCCACTTATTTTTTTTATGGTAAATTATGTCCCATACCAGCTACATAAATTCTTAACCATTGTTCCGCTGTCATATTCAATTTTGTAGACTCAGCAGCTGTTTTAACACGTTCAATTTTACCAGAACCAACGATTGGCATCATTTTAGCAGGATGAGCTAATAGCCATGCATACAATACTTCATCAATTGTATTTGCGCCAATCTCACTAGAAATTTCTTCAAGCATCGCTCGCACTCGTACCGCAGCTTCAGACTGACTTGTAAAAATTTGACCGCCTGCTAATGGAGACCAGATCATCGGAGCAATCTCTTTTTCAAGTAATAAATCAATTGTTCCCTTTTCAAAATGCTCTAATTGCATTGGTGAAACTTCAATTTGATTAGTTACTAAAGGCATTTCAAGGTGAGCTTGTAATGCATTAAATTGAGATGGTAAAAAGTTTGATACTCCAAAATGACGTACTTTACCTTCTGCGTGAAGCTGATTAAATGCTTCAGCTACTTCTTTTGGATTCATAAAAGGATTTGGTCTATGTATTAAAAGTAAATCGATATAGTCCGTTTGAAGATTTTTCAAAGAATTGTTAACGCTCATTAAAATATGTTCTTTACTAGTATCATAATGATTCATTTTCAATTCCGGAAATTTTGATGATTTTAACTTGATGCCACATTTAGTAATGATTTGAATATTTTCTCTAAGCTCCGGTTTTAATGCTAAAGCTTTTCCAAAAATCTCTTCACAAGTATATCCTCCATAAATATCGGCATGATCAAAAGTTGTAATGCCTAATTCGATACACTCTTCTATAAACGCTACTAATTGTTCGGATGTCATATTCCATTCGCCTAAGCGCCATAAACCATGGATTATTTGTGAAAACTCAAGATCTTCAGTTAGTTGAATTCTTTTCATAAACGCTACTCACCCTTCTATTATTTATTATCATAATTATAGGATAAACCATTTGAATTGCAAAAGAAAACGGCTATCTAATAGATAGCCGCTTAAACATTTTATCGGTTTAATAATGAGCCTACATAGCGCAATAATTCATTTGCTGATGATGAGTTATATCCATACTCATCAATTAGACGACTTACTACATCATTAATTTTCTTTAACTGACGCTCATCCGGCGTTTTTGTGGATGTCGTGATTTTTACAACATCCTTTAAATCTGAAAAAAGTTTCTTTTGAATTGCCTCTTTTAATCTTTCATGTGAATTATAATCAAATCGTTTTCCTTTACGTGCATATGCTGAAATTCGAATCAAGATTTCTTCACGGAATGCTTTCTTCGCATTTTCAGAAATTCCGATTTGCTCCTCAATCGAACGCATTAGTTTCTCATCTGGATTCATTTCTTCACCAGTTAGAGGATCACGCAGCTTATTCTTATTGCAATAAGCTTCAACATTATCTAGATAGTTATCCATCAATGTTTTAGCAGACTCCTCATATGAGTATACGAACGCCTTTTGAACTTCATTTTTCGCTATATCATCGTATTCTTTTCTTGCGATTGATATAAAGTTCATATATCTTTCACGGTCTTCATTTGAAATTGAAGGGTGCTGATCCAATCCATCTTTTAATGAACGTAAAACATCTAACGCATTAATAGATGGAATCTCTTTTCGAATAATTGTAGATGAAATACGGTTAATTACATAACGTGGATCGATACCATGCATACCTTCATCTAAATATTCCTTCTTCAGTTCTTCTAAATCAACTGTGTTATAGCCTTCTACCATTTCACCATCATATAGACGCATCTTCTTCACTAAATCAATATCTCCTCGTTTTGGTTCTTTTAAACGAGTAAGAATTGTAAACATTGCTGCAACACGTAATGTATGTGGAGCAATATGGACATTTGAAACGTCACTTTCAGAAATCATTTTTTGATAAATTCTTTCCTCTTCACTTACTCTTAAATTGTACGGAATTGGCATTACAATAATACGCGAGTGTAGCGCTTCATTCTTCTTATTGTTAATAAAGGATCTGTACTCTGTTTCATTCGTATGTGCAATGATTAATTCATCCGCAGAAATCAATGCAAAACGCCCTGCCTTAAAGTTACCTTCTTGCGTCAGGGATAATAAGTGCCATAAAAACTTTTCATCACATTTTAACATCTCTTGGAATTCCATCATTCCTCGGTTTGCTTTATTCAATTCACCATCAAATCGATAAGCACGTGGATCTGATTCCGATCCAAATTGAGCAATTGTGGAAAAATCAATACTACCTGTTAAGTCTGCGATATCTTGGGACTTAGGATCTGATGGACTAAAAGTACCTATTCCAACTCGACGATCCTCTGATAAGAAAATTCTTTCTACCATAACATCTTCAATTCTTCCACCAAACTCTTGTTCAAGTCTCATTAAATTTAAAGGTGAAAGATTTCCTTCAATTCGAACTCCATATTCAGTGAAAAAGTCATCTCTCAAATGGTTAGGAATTAAATGCAATGGATCTTCATGCATCGGGCAACCTTTAATTGCGTAGATTGCACCTTGATCATTCCTTGAATAAGATTCTAAGCCTCTCTTTAACATCGTTACTAGTGTAGATTTACCACCACTTACAGGACCCATTAATAATAAAATACGTTTTTTTACATCCAATCTCTTGGCAGCGGGATGGAAGTATTCTTCCACGAGTCTCTCTAAGGCTTCTTCTAATCCATATAGGTTGTTATTAAAGAAACTATAGGTTTTTTTACCATTAACTTCTTCAATACCTGCGTCTTTAATCATATTATAAATTCTAGAATGTGCAGTTTGTGCAACCATTGGCTCTTCTTTTAACATTTCAAGATACTCAGCAAAAGTGCCTTCCCATTTCAGTCTTTGTTCCATGTCCCGGTGCTGCTCAAGTTTCTTTAAAATATCCATGGACAAGTACCTCCTTCTTCTCATCTGTAAGAGAGATTATTAAAGGATATGCAAGGATGTCCGTACTCATGCTATATCTTTCTTTAGGAAAATATATTTTATCAATTTCTAATCTGTTGAACGTATTATGACTAAAGTCACACGATTCTAAGAACGGATCATTTCCTTTCTTACGATTAGTAGCATGGATAATCTCTACTATTAGGGAGCTTGATGTACCTTTCTAACACAGCAATCATAGTAAATTGCTTTACAGTATTTTGAATGGATTATTCTTATTTTTATATCTGAGCTATTAGATTTTTTAAAAGAAAATTGGTAGCAAGCGTAATTGTCCTTCATTTGAATTCTAGTTTTATAAATTTCCTTTCATAATTCTACGTTTTTTTTGTATAATAAGTTTAGGGTATTGGGAATTTTTCAATTGGGAGGATACATACTGATGAGACTAGTATTAATTTTATTAGTTACAGCATCATTCTTGACAGCAATTTTCGCAGCTGGATATAATGACAGACCTGGACTGAAAAACCGATAATATTTCAAAGGATGCTTCTAAAAACGGATCTTAATTTATTTTAGCCGTTTTTATGGAAGCATCTTTTTTTGCTGATAAGTCTTTTAATTAAGTTGCATCAAAGTTAAATGCAAACAAAAAAAATCACCATTTAAGGTGACTTTTGTTTATTATTTCGTATAATCCTTTACTTTTAGCAATTCACGAAAATCTTGCTGACGTAAAGCTTCGTAAATTAAAATTGCAGCAGTGTTTGATAAATTTAGAGACCTAATATGATCTGTCATCGGTATACGTAAACATGTTTCCATATTTTTTTCAATTAATTCCTTTGGAAGACCTGTAGTTTCTCTACCAAATACAAAGAAAATTTCTTCATCTAAATTTGTATAGTCAAAGTTAGAATAAGTTTTTTCGCCAAATTTAGTAATAAAATAAAACTTTCCTTCTTTATATTTATCAAATAAATCATCTAAAGAATCGTGATAATGAATATCTACATGCTCCCAATAATCAAGTCCAGCTCTTTTTAACATTTTATCATCAGTTGAAAATCCTAATGGACGAATTAAATGCAAACTTGTATCAGTTCCTGCACAAGTACGTGCAATATTCCCTGTATTTGCTGGAATTTGTGGTTGATATAATACAACGTGTATTCCCATCTCTTTCACCTCTATATTGTTTCAATGCTCTCTATTATACCAAATTCATTATTAATAAGGTATTATTCCATCGGAGGATTAGAAAATCCATCAATTATATGAAAAAACTTGTACTTTATATTCTCTGTAAAAGCAGTTGAGTCATAATATGACCAATATCTTTTACGACTATTAACAGTATGTGCATTCACTAATGGTTCACCATTTTCATCCTTAGCAACGACCATTGTACAATGATTCCAAATTCCATCACCTTCGAAATCATATATAATAATATCTCCTAATGAAAGCTGCATTTGAGAAGACACTTCTTCTGCCTTAATTTCACTTTTAGCATTTGGCAGAAATCTCCTTAACGCATGTGCAACTCTCCAGCTATAACTACTGTTCGAATGATTTCTATACCACCAACCTGCTCCAGGTTTTGGCATTCCAACCATTTTAACTCCACCAGCCCTTAAGCATTGGGATATAAAGTTAGTGCAATCATTGGCATACAAAGGATATTCCTTATTATGGCCATCCCACCAAGTTTCAGCATATTTAACAGCATTAAATCGGTTATATCCACTATTTCGATCAATTGACTCACTTTCACCTATGTCTTCTTCTTCCTCGACTTCAAAGGGTTCAAGATGATAATCAACTGGAAACGCGATATCATATAAAATCTCTTCTTTTTCAATCGCCATTTGTCTTTCTTCTTGATCTTCTTCAAAATATAAATCAGTTTGCTTTAAAAAATATCTAGTATGCAAAGTATAATTAATATACGTTATGTCATTTTCGCTCCAAAGATTGCTAACTTCGAGGTTTCCATATACCTTTACTAAAGAAACATTACGTTTATTATATAGTTCAACTTTACGTTGAATCGTCTGATACTCTTGTTCTTGAATAAGATGGCTTCTTTGTCCTTCACCAAAATAAAGCTGTAATCTCTCTTTTAAATAACGCTCTAAAAGGTCGCGATTAAACAAGATAATCCCCCTTTTCAACATTTATTCATATTCTATACGATGTTGAAAAATAGGAGATTATACCACTCATTATTCTTTACTTCGAAAGAATAGCATTAATTTCATTTAAAACAATCTCGTCTTCCTCAGATTGTAAACAACTTTCGATAAAAGGAGTACCGTCCTCTCCTTCTATTTCTGAAATAGCCCAAATAGCCGTTCCTCTAATTACAGGTCGCACATCTTTTTTTGCTAATTGTTTTAAATCTTCTATTGCTGATTCATCTTTAAAATGAGCCAATGCCAAAATAGCATTTCTCTGAATAGGATTCTTCCCTCTCCATGACCCAGACATTTGACCAAACCTACTTTTAAACTCTCTATTACTCAAATTTAATACTGAACGTAATAAGGGTTTAACAGACTCAGCATCTGTTTCCATCTCTGCATGATGAGTAAAATTAACGCCTTTATTTTTAGGACATACAGTCTGACAAGTATCACAACCATATATACGATTTCCAATCTCTTTTCGAAACTCAACTGGAATCATTTCTTTTGTTTGAGTTAAAAATGCTATACAATTCTTAGCATTCAATTGACCTGGTGAAACAATAGCACTTGTAGGACATACATCTATACACTTTGTGCACTCCCCACATTGGTCCTCAATAGGTGTATCCGGCTCAAAAGGTAAAGAAGTAATCATTTCTCCTAAATAAACATATGAACCAAATTCAGGAGTAATAATAGAGCAATTTTTAGCACTCCATCCTAACCCCGCACGCTCTGCTACAGCTCGGTCTACTAACTCACCCGTATCGACCATCGATTGGACCTTTGCATTTGGATAATGCAATAAAATAAATGACTCAAGCTGTAGTAATTTCTTTTTAACTACTATATGGTAATCCTCGCCCCAAGAAGCCCTACAAAATATTCCTCTTGTAGAACCTTTTTTGCTTTTAGGAGGATTTTTCAGCTTAGAAGGGTACGCTAAAGCAATAGCAATAATTGAATTTGCTTCTGTCATAATCTTTCTAGCATCTACCCTTCTTTCAATATCCTTTGTCTCAAAACCCGATTGAAAATTTAATTCCTGCTGATTATACAATCGATCCTTTAATGTTAAAAACGGATCAACTGTCGTAAAACCAATCTTATCTATTCCGATTTCCTTACTATATGAAATCAATTCTTTTTGAAATTCTTTAATATTCACAAGAATCACCTAACTGCCTGTTAATTTACAATTTTTATTTTCTATTCTAGTCAGAAAATTAATTATTTATCTAATTATGACACAAAAGCTTTCTTTAAAATTCTTTTTAAATATAAAAAAACGCAATGTATCGTTCTTCATTGAATCAATACACTGCGTTGTTATCAAGTTATAAGTGCTAAGCTACTAATACATATGTAATAAGTATTTAGTAGGTTTTTAATGAACTTGTAATTAAATTTATCATAAATATTTCATATATTCAAGAATAAATGCAAAATTTGTCGAAACGGCATGATATATATTATCTGCTATCCTATTTCTTCTTGGAAATGAACGTTGTATCAAATACATGAACTAATACTATTCAATTCATTATTTAATTAAAGAGCTTATATAAGGGGTTTTGAAAGATTTGTAGAAATTTGAATAAAGGTATCGCCAATTATCCCATAGAATTCTTCTATTATAAGGTAAAAATAGGAGGAGAGTTGTTATGACAGATACTATGTCAATTGAAGAAAAAGATCCGCTAGTTGAAAGTTTAGAAGGGGTCTGTAGTTTAATCGAAGAAACGAATGACAGAATTGATTTTACACAGGATACACTGATGGAGCTTGATCGCTACAATAATGAGAAATTAAAAAATGCAAAGCAATTTACTTTTAAAGTTGCAGCGGCTAGTCTGTTAGTAGCAACAACTGGTTTAGTAGTTGCTTTAGCGAATAAGAAAAAAACAAAAGAAAATAACTATGATTGGTACAATGCAAAGAAAAAAACTAAATTTGTTAAAATGCAGTGAGATGCAGAGATAAATTAATAAAGATAGGCAGCGACCATTGAGAAAGTCGCTGCCTTATTTTTTTCAGTGAATGCGATATTAACAGCTTATGCGAGTTTGGCTCTATACGTATTACATTAATTAAACAAAAAAGAGTTCTGCATTTCTGCAAAACCCTTTTCCCTGTTTTCAATATAGCGGTGACAGGACTTGAACCTGCACATCCGTGAAGATACCTGATTTTGAGTCAGGAAATCCAGCACTACCACCACATCGCTTTATATACCAAGCTTTCCAGCTAATTGTTGTTTTTCCGTTGCACATTATTCTTTAATTTTACGCATATGCGATGGAAAATGCAACCAAAAGCTGAAAAATTTAAACAACATATTTAAAGCAATAACCAGTTGCTTTGTGGCGATTCCCTCGTTTCAAACAGCTCGTAATCGAGGAATGTCTAATATTCAAATTTCTACTGGCTTCAGATAACGATTGAAATTCAATTTCTTGGGTATTGCTAAATGCCATTACTTTACGTTGTTGCTTTTCAACACATAATTTATTATTTTCTTCAGCTGATAACACCACGCAAGTTTCCAATGAATAAATCATGCCACCATTTACATCTTTGTCGAGCTCCCAACCTTTTTCATATAATAAATGTCCGTTTTCTAAGCGAGTTTCTACATCTTCAACATAATTTTCAAAGTTATGCCATCGTTCAGCTACTGTTACACCTTTAGCTCCATAGTATTTATAATGTGAATGATATGATTTATAGCAACGATTTATCATGTTGAGCCACCTTGAATATAACGGGTGCTTTTTCTTGTTTTTCATATGTGATTACCTCCATTTATTGTATGAAGTCATTATATTGGAAAGATTTTTAATGTCCTGTTGATTTTAAACTTTATTTTTTGAATATTAATATTCAATAACATATGTAAACAGGAAATATATAGGTCCTATATTAAATGTATATAATAGAAGGAACTCGTTTTTTGGCTGAGTATGTAGAATTGATGTATAAGTGGATTTACTGAAGGATTTAATATGTAGGAACTGCTCAGAAGGTGTATATATACAAAAAATGCTAAGTTTGTGAAAAATGGCGTCAAGGCTGGCTTGAGATTTCACAAACTTATTTCTAATAAAATAGCCATTTTACATAAAGGTTCTGTTAAATGAAAAATGATGATTTTTGAATTAAAAAAGAGGTTGTCCAATTAGACAACCCTAAGAGCACTTATTTAATTAAATTTGTTTTTCCGTTTCACTCTTACGATTTTTTGCTTTGTTTTTTCTTTTTTCACGGCTGACGTCAAAAGCAATGCCTGCTAAAGCGCCTGCAACTAAAGGAAGCGATGATACAAACAGGCCTTTTGATAAACCTTCATTTCCACCTATAGAATTAATTCCTGAAGTAAATCCGGCAGAACTTAATCCAGGTATACCTTTCTTAGACACTAATATTTGCTGTGCTATTCCACCAGCTATAATTCCTGCTCCTGTCCCACCCAATCCGAGTTCTTTTAAAAGCTTATATCCGTTTAAAATTTGATTCTCCTTTGCCATTCGTCTGCCATCTCCTTAGAATTATTAATCAATTATATCATTCTTTGTTAAAATATTCTGCCGGTTTAAAAAATGAGAAAATCAACAATCTACTTTAACAGAACCTTCATAAAAAAAAGAAACGGCTGCTATGCTATTTCTCCACTAATTACTTTATTTAAAAATGCTTCAAATTGATTTTCAAAACGTTTTAGGGCAAGTTCGGGCTTATGTTCCCTGTAATCAATTGCCATATAATATCCGTTTTGTTCGGCGTATGTTTGTTTTTGTAAGTCGATTTTTTGTTGTCGCTCAACAGAAACGAACTTTCCTTTGCCACTAAAATCACGATTTTCATAATGTTGTATGCCATGAACTTCAATGAATAAATTAAACATTGGAATATAAAAGTCAAATTGACGAGCTTTAGTTTTTCCGATTTTAACTGGATATTCAATTATATATTCAACACGCAATTCATCTAAATATTGAGCAATTGCTTTTTCGCCTTTTGAGCTTGTACAATGTGGACAATTAGTTTTGTTTGTGCTCGTTCGATGTGCTATTTTTGTTTTCCATTCATGACCTTCGGAGCATTTCCACCATACTTTTTCAACTGAAGCATGAGAATAATCAAATGGGGTCAATTTATTTTTTTCATGCCATTCATCAATTAAATGTGGGAATTTAACACCAGCAGAATTACAATATTTGCAAGAAAAATTTGATAAAAAACCGTTGTTATTTGGTTTTAATGCTGTGTAATGTCCTGCCGATTTTATTTCTTTTTTCATGTGTTGTTTATTGCATATATCACAACGTAATATTATTTTTTTTCGTGAACCATGAGAAATTTCATTCATTTGAATACCATCATTATCTTCAGCATAATAATATTTAGCTAAATCTGGTCGTACATCATATAATGATTTTTTCTCTTGTTTTTTAGACAAATTTCTCGAAAAAATAATTGCTGAACATGATTGACAATATGGAAACTGTTCCATTGAAATAAAATGCCCATGAGTTTTCTCAATTATTTCATCACAGCTCATGTTACAACATTTAACTTTTACTTTGGTTTGCGTTCCTTTAAATTTTCCAATTTCAATCAAGTCGAAGCCAGAAATTTTCATATTGTATTCAATACTTTCTAAAGTATGTCTTGTTGAAGTTAGCAATAAATCATGTTGTTTAGCATATTTTACATTGGGAATTTTAAATGTTAGCTTTATTTCGCCATCATAATAAAAACGATGACCCCCAAAAGTTGGTGTTGTCCCATTTAATACATGAGAAACATGACTTAAATATTTCGTCATTCCTATTGCTCGAGCAGCTTCATTGCCAGTCATAAAAGGTCCTTCGGGTTCACCAATGTTTTCATAAATGGCTGGCTTATTCACACGACAACCACCATAAGTTTTTTTAACTTTGACCGCCCATATTAACGGCACTTGGTATTCTTGAATTATATATTTGTTCATTGTTTCATCGTCTCCAATCCTTTGCTCACAAGTTCATGAACCGCTTCAGATGTAGAAATGCTTTGTTGTTTTGCAAAAATTTCAACTTCAGCTTTTGTTTCATTGTTTGTTCTGCATTGAAGCAACTTATTTTTTGGGTTGCTCGTATTTCTTTTTTTAATCATGTTTTTTCCTCCATCTAATTAATGTCTACACTATTGTATTTGAAGGAAAAATAGCTGTCAGGTTAGCTCATAAAAATAAAAAAAAAAAATTACCGAGTCACCTAAGTGACTCGGATTTATTAACTTGCTTGGGCGATTAATAAACGTCCATAAGAATTTGTAACAACAGCGTCTACATATATTTCGCCTTTGATTACTTTTGAACGGCGTAAAGATTGAATAGTATCGCCTTCGATTACTTCAATTGTTAAATCTTTCATAGCAATTGTGTAAGCTGTAGGGTTAACAATAATAGCTCGAGTAATTTTAGCATCTGTAGTATCGCCTAAAGTTGCAAAATAAACTGGTAAACCAAGTAATGTAGCATCTGCTCCTTCAGGAACATCTTCAAATTTCATATATTCATTGCCAAGTGAATCAGTTACACTCAGCATAGAATCAATGTTAAATAACCAGAAACAATCACGTGCTGTTTTGTTTTTAATCATGCTAATGTATTTTGCTTTAACTTCATTGATTGATAAAGATGTAGCACTCGTTCCAACAGCTGTTTGAACATCTGTTACGTGTAAACGTTGTAATTTTTTAGGGTCAACTGCCCCAGTATAACCATCTAATGTGATTTGTTTTTCAATTGTACGACCAATGCTACCAGCAATCAAGTCAGCAACGTAATTTTCATATCCAATAGCAGAATCATTCAAAAATTGTTCGCTCACTTCAATTGTACGAGCCACACGTTTATTTGGATTTAATTGAAATTCATTTACAACGTTATCATTAGACGTGCTAATTGTTTCCATCTCGCCATAAATACCAGCAACAACAGCTTCAGCTTCTGCAAGGACTTTCACAGGACCATCAACTTTAAGAATATTGAATTTGTTAATGAAACCATCTGGTTTAAATTTACGACCATCTATGATAGTGTCAACGATTGAAATTTCCTTTAATTTATCACCTAAGTTGGTTGTAGTTGTTTGTGCCATGTGGCATATCTCCTTTTTTATTAAAGTTGAATATTAATATTCAAAAATGCTTATCAACATTAGTTGAGGTATCACGATAGGTGATACCCCATGAACATTGACAAGAGCTAACCGAAAAGAGTAGCAGAAATGGAAGTGAACTGTTCAGCATTGAATATTGAAATAGTGTAGATTAACCACACCAATTAATAGCCGTTATTACATCTAATGGAAGAATCAATTTTAAAACGACTGCTAGTTGCTATGGTTAAAATACCGATTTATTTGTTCCAATTATGTTTAATAAAACTTATTGTGTTTGGCTTTTGACCTTCAGATTTAAGCCATATATTTAATTCTTCAAGAGCTTCCGATTGTGACAATTTAGCTTTCTTGTATTCTCGTATTTTCATTTTCTTTTGGCCTCTGTAATAAATTTGTTCTCCATATATTTCGATTTCTTCAAATTTGTTCATTTTCTAAACCTCCATTTTGAGAATTTGTTAGTTCAACGAACGAACTGCCTACAAAATATATATATAAATGTCGAGTAGAAATCAGTGGCTTTTCGTAAAAAAACCAAAAAAATCGTGTCTCCAATTGAAGAAAACACGATAATTTTTATACACCTGATAGGACTTTGGTCGCATATTCATAATATTTATTCATCATCATCGTCCTCCAGTATTGCTAGCAATGGGTTGACTTCCTTTACTTTAGGAGCTTCCATAGCTTCTAGTTTTTTCTCCTCAATCATTACCTTGGCCATGTCGTTTGCCAGTGACATACGAGCATTAAGAGGTATACATAATTGTTTCATTGATTCATTGATTTGCTTGTTGAACTTTTCTAAGTTGATGAGTAAACGACTGAAGTTATCGTCCAGTTCGTCAGTAGTGATGAGTTTCTCCTGTGAACGTTGTTTCATGTACAGATTGAAAACTAACGTGTTTAGTGCAATACTATCTGCCTCAGTGAAGTGGTCATTTAAATTCTTTAGCTTGTTGAATAATTTTCTCATGATTGAGTGGTTTTTAGTTGTTTCATCTGCTTTAGGTTTGGTCTGATTTGTCACCACCAATTCTTCAGCAGTTTCTCGAGCTGTTATTTCTGCTTTTGTCAAGTTTTTTCGTATACTATGCACTCCTCGAGCTTGATTTGCCATAATATTGCTCCTTTCAATTCTAAATTAAGGGATTTCGGATTTTCCAGAGTTTCCCACTTTTCGGTCCTCTTGTTTTTCTTGGTTTTTTCTTTTTTGACCTAGGGGGACTATTAATTGGGTCTGCTTATTTGTCTAAACATAAATAAAACAACTGCTAATCATTTAACAGTTGTCTTCATCTTCATCTAACAATATATCAATGTAATTAATGTTCATTCACTCCTTTGAATATCTATATTCAATCACTTATTGTCGTTACAATATTTAGCTAATAGCATGGTCACGTATGGTGCAAAGTTACTGCCGTTCTTAACTGCTTCATCTTTAAGTTGCTCGTGAACCCAAACAGGTAAATATAAATGTATTTGCTTTTTCTCTTTCATATTCAATCTCCTTTAGTATCAATTTAGTAGCTTATAGTATATACATACGTACTAAACGGTAATGTAAACGATTTGTTAATAAATATTTACAACAACTCACACAAAGAAAGCGACCGAGCACCGTAGGTGTCTCGACAGGCGAGGCCACGAGCCCAATACTAAATGATTGATATATTAATTGATTAATAATGTTATCTATCCGTTGTGGCGTACCACAACTCTCATCTCCGATGGTCCTCGGCGGAGCCAGAGCTTGGCGCTGCCGATAATTATCGCCTTCAGCGAAATTATCGCTGGAGACACCTATCGGTGCTCCCATCAGTTTTTTGTTTGTTTTGCTATTGATTTATTCGCTCTAGACCTTTTTTACCTTTCTATAGAATAATAACTAATAGACAGACAAATTTTGTCTAGAGCGAATATTGTGCTCAAAAATATTAAAAGTCATTTCATTTGAAAATAAATATTCAACTGCCATTATTGGTCGCTCTAGACCTTTTTTGTCTCCTTATAGTAATTAATATAATAGATAGACAAAAAAAGCCTAGAGCGAAATATAAAAAAATACTGTCACCAATTTGGTGACAGTATTCAATATTTTCCACATATTTTCTTTTCAAATTCTTCACTTACGTTCCATTCGGCAACCCGATTAATCGAATTAAAACTAAACTTTTTATCAAGTTGTTTTAAAGCAAAATTATTTGCTAAACCATTGCCTATGTTTGAATCATATTTGGCACCATGGATACTTTTTAAATAAGCAATTTGCTGTTTATAAAATTTACCGAAAGCATTATGAACTTCAGAAGTTTCAATGATTTTTTTGATATTGCCGTTAAGCAATGTATCATAATAAAACCAATAACAATCTTTTCGCTCATATTCTATGATTTCGCCAGTTTCCTCGTCATAATCAGTTTCGAGCACCGTTGGAGTCGGAAGCTTAATGCCTAACTCTTTCATTTCCTTCACACGATTTTTAACTGTGCCTATGCCTTTGCCAATTACTTTAGATAATTCACTTTGTATTGGCACAATCCTGTCAATCAATACTGCTTTAAGAATTAATTCGATTTGTTTTTCTGAGTTCTTAGTTAACTCCACCTCACTACTGCTTTCCAAAAGTACTTTTGGCAATTCATTTTCATCTTTTGGAGTTACATCGTAATATGTTGTGCTGTTGCTGTGTGGTCCTTTTATAACTTCAATGTAATCTGTTTTTCTCCATTTATTGAGAAGCTTTTCAGAATTTTTACGGAAGTAAGCTGGTGTAACGCCTTTAAAAGCACACAGTTCATTTGTGCTGTATCTTTTTGCAAGTTTTGCCATGCTATATCGCTCCTAAATTTAATTAGGCATTAACTTTTTCATTTTGTTGTGCTCTTCCAAAGCAGTTAATGCCTCCGAGAGCTTTTCATTTCTAGCGAATAGAAATGTACAAGCTCTTGGGTCGTTCATCACCTCCCCACTTCTAATTTCAATTAATTCAGCTCCACGACTTAGTAAAAAGTTGGTTACCTTTAAGCTAAAAATTCTTTTCTTTGTATATGTTTCCATTTGTAATTCCTCCTACTTGTTTAATCCGTTTGTAATCAATTCACGAACTACTTGAGAAAACTTAATATTGTCGTTGTCTTCAGCGTATTTTTCAATCATTTTAATTTCCTCGTCAGTAAACCTGACCGTCTTTTTTGTTTCACGATTTGTTTTCATATAATTTCCTCCTAAAATGTCATACAAGTTATATGTATACTGCTTGATTATTTACAAGTAGGTCTTAAGAACCTACTTGTCGGACCATATTATCATTGTATTGTCTTAGAAATGGCTGTAAGGAGAGCAAATAAAAAAAACGTCGAAAGACGTTTTTTTACGCATAACATGACTGACGACGACAAGATTTACTCAATTTATCTATTTACTTTCTAACTGATAACTATCACAATTAACAGGGAAAAGTATGGCACGAACAGGTATAAAACTTCGATGCTCAATAGTTGGCCCTGATATATGAACTCTTTTAAAATCTAAATAATGCTCAAATCGTTTATTCTTTAATTCTAATTCAATGTCAAAGTAATTCATTGTTTTTAATTTATTATTTAAATCGTCAAGTTTATCTTCAAGTTTTTCATATTCATTTATAGTAAACTCTAATTCACCTGACTTCCACAAAAAGCCAAAATCTCTTAAACCTTCTTTAGATGATATTTTTAATTTCCCCGATATATTAGGATAATTTTTTGCTAATTTAAATAATTCCCCAAGAATTGTATCAACCACTAGAATATAAGTGTAACTACCCCTATGATAGTAAACTTCAAATTTTAAACGTAAAGTTCGCATTACCAATTCCCTCATATCTACACCCATACGTTTGTTTTCGATATGGAAAAAATTATCGTACTTTACCACTCCAGCAGGTCGAGTACCTAAATATGCTATGTAAAGAATAAATAGAAATAATATTACAATAGCCACGCGCATAAAAACTCTAAAAAGAGAATTACCATCTATGACAAGAGAATAGAAATACCAAGCAACCGTTACCGCACTAACAGTAGAAGTAGCTAAAATAATAATAGGGAAATTCAAAAAATTAACCTTAGTCAAATGATAATAATGTTTCCTAAGTTGAATGAACCGTTCGAATGATTTCTTTGTTCCTTTTGAATTGTTATATAAAAAAAACTGCATTTCATAAACAACATCACGTGCTTTATCAGCAGACTGTTGATTTGCGATACCCAAATATATGGAGATAAGACCCACAAGAGAAAGTAGAGCTGCCGATACCCCAAATAAAATAGTAGCTTCTAAACTTGAGTCGATACCAAACATACTATTTTCTGCACTCTTTTCTATTAATTCACCTGTGCCAATCATTGCTATAACCAAAAAATTTCCAAACAATTTAAATAAACCTCCTTCACATACAATTAACTAAATAAAACCTAAGTTAATTATACAGAACTAATGACTTCTGTAATTTGGGGGAATTTTGCCTTTTTACATAAATTTTAGTTAATCCTTATATAACTAATCTGTAATTAGATGAACAAGGTACACTTACCGAAAAAAACATCAGCCGTAGCCATTGGTCGTGATGAAGATTATGTGGTTACTTTTAATATTCGAAGCAGTTTTTTGCTCTACAAATTCGTAATAATTGTAAAAACAAAAGTAATATTTGTAAAATTACCAGCAATTACCTATATTAATAGATTCTAATATTTGGTAATATATCAAAGAATTTGAAATATTGGAGGAATATTCAACATTATGAAAACCAAAATGAAAAAAGGGCTATTCATTGGTTCAGCTGTATTAGCAATATCATTAGCTTCGACAACGAGTGCTTTTGCAACAACTGACCCTACTAAAGCTTTAAAAACGAAAATAACACAATTAACAAATCAAGTAACAGGTTTAAAGAAACAAGTAACATCACTAACAAGTCAAGTAACAAGTTTAAAGAAACAAATTACAACACTAACAAGTCAAAAAAATACTTTAACAAGTACCAACAAATCACAACAAACTCAAATTAATTCGTTAAAAAGTGAAGTTGCTCGATTAAATAAACTTGTTCCAACAGTTAAAGCTGGTAAAGTTTATCAAGATGGCATTGAATCTGGTGGCTCGAACTTCGTGTCCATGGGTAATAAACAGTATGTACAAGTAGACACGATTATTCCAGCATTATCAACATATAAAAGTTCAGATTATTCATACGATGGAACAAATTTATATTTAGGTATTAAACCATCTAATGGTGTAGTTAATTTAACAAAACTGCCTATTTATTCAACTTATGGTCAATCCATGGGTAGTAGTAGTGATTGGACAGCGATAAATAAGTTTCCGAATAGCTCTTTTGCTATTAATGGGAAAAAATATTATAACGGTATTAGCGGTTACAATCGTTATAATGACGATGAACCTGCTAATATTGGATATAAATTAAGCAGAAAATATAGTACATTAGAATTCCTGTTAGGCATGGATGACATAACTCGTGATGGCGAAGAACAAAGTAAACTTGTTGTTTATGGTGATGACGAAATAATCTATGAATCAGATAAAATTGATTATTTAGATGAACCAAAATCAATATCTATTAGTGTAAAAAATGTAAACGTAATTAAATTCGAATTTATTGGAAGATATAGCCAAACTTATTACTATCAAAATAGCACTTATACGGATATAGTTAACCCTATTTTAATACCTTAATAATAGAGCCCTGTACCTAAATGGTTACAGGGATTTTTTTTATATGGTAAACAATGGTTCAAAACATATATATTGTAAGCTGTTTTTGCTTAATAAGCGGAGCAGTTTTTTTCATGAAAAAATTTCCATAAATGATATAATTGCTGTAACAAATAAAATAATGCGAGGATAATTAATGAAGAGTTTTAATAAGCTGCTTATTTCTGCTATTTTAATAACTTCATTGGCTGGGTGTTCTACTGATACAACAACAACGACAACTGCTGAGAAACATATCCCAACTGCCAAAGTTGAAAAACTGGGTGTGTCCGTTTTCACGAATGATACCACTTATACTAAAAATGAAAAGATTATCGTTACATTGGTAAACAATGCTAAAACCATTGGTACGTTCAAAGTTAATTGTGAACCCAACAAAGAAAGCATGGTATATAGTGACTTATTAGACGATGAAGCTGACGAATTAGCATACATACTGAAGCCAGGTCAAAAACAAAAAATTGTATTTAAACGTACACGCTCATTTCAAAAAGGCGAATATCATGTAACGGTCAGAACTGCTCCCAACGGTGACTCATCTTTGAATTTAGATACATTAGCTTCTGAAGCAATCAATCTTAAATAATAATAAAAAAGAAGTTGGTCATTTACGACTCAACTTCTTTTTTATTTTACCTAATAATGTTTTTTCATTTTGCTTTTTAATATGCTCCTCGTTTTCCTTAGCTGTAAAACGCTTCACTTTTTTCTTATCTTGTATTATTTCATAATGGAAACTTGTTGTAAGTTCACTGCCTTTATACCTATATGAGTTCGGAATAAATATTCTAAATTCCTTACGCCATGAGTGAAAATTTATATCGTCATAAACTATACTCAACTTTAAAATCGGCCTCAATTTTTCATCTTTCATTGTTTGTAAAAAATAGTTATTTAATAAAATAATGAAATAATCTGGTAAAACAATTTCAGCTTTTTGATTTGGCATTATTGAATCAACCGTACGAATAAACGGAAGTATATCACGAGATTCATTAATATTCTTTTTTAAAAATTGAAAATTTGATATTATCAATCTTGCACCATCATCTTCATTTTTCTTTTTTATTGCCAAGTCATAATATTCATTACTAAATGGATTGTTTATGCTTTTATGCAATTCATTTAGATTAAAAAATTCTACTTCATTTTCTAACTGATAACTGAATCCAATATTAAAAATTGGTGTTCCGCCGTAATTCCATATTGGTATTTTTGCTCGGCTAAATTGTTTTGTTATAAATTTTGCTTCTGCACTGCTACCATCCTCATATTCCCAATCGCTTAAAATATTTTCTACATTTGCATTTATACTTTTTATACCTGGAACTATTATTGCTTCTTTGTTTTTTTTATCAATCCATCTTTGATAAAAAATCGTTGCAAAAGATGCACCTGCAGCTATCAATGCTATAAATACTGCTACAATTTGTATCTTATCAGCAGGTTCAAGACAATTAAAAAATCCATTACAAGTTTCTTTTATTGTTATTTCGTACATTAAAACATTCCTTTCAAACTATAAAACTATTTAATTAATTACCGAAAGCTAGCGGTCATTGTTTTAATTTATTTTCAAATTTTGTTAATTTCAATTTTTCGAATATTAATTTCTGATACTTAATGTTTCTCTCAATTGGTTCAAAATCTTTTACATATGTTAAGCTATTAGACAATCCAATTAAAGCTCCACAAACTTCATTAATATCTTTTAATTTTGGTGCTCCAAATAAACTATGAAATTTATAAAACCATCTCATGTTATAAGTGGCTATTCGTAATTTTGTAGACAATCGTCTTATATCATCGGAAACTTGATTAATATGTTTCTTAATTTCATCAGGAGTAGCTTTATCAATCGCTATTGGATTACTTGTTCTATTAGCATAAAAAATCATTCCATCATAAATTTCAGCAACTATTGCCCAATATTCTTTAATCGGGTCAATTATCATTTTCTCAATAATTCTCCCAAGCACGAAAATTAATACACCTGTAAGTATTGTATAAAACATTGTCATTGCTAACACCTCCATTAACATCGATAAAAAGCACTCCTTAAGGAATGCCTTATAAATAAGTTTGAAGCATCTTTATTTGAAATGCACGTAAGTTATCTGAATAATATCCGTAATTGAAAACAGCCGATAAATATATTGCAATTTGGAAAACCAAGCCAATCCAAAAGAAAATGTTATCTGGAAAAGTTTGTAGATGAGTAAAAATGATAGCAACTGACATTAACAATGATAATAAAGAACTTACAAATAGTGCTCCAAGTCCATGAATATTCCCCAGCAGATGTCTGTATCTTGCTTCTAAATATGCTCTGGTTTCGGCATTTTGCTTAATCAAGACCTGATGCCAAACATATTCAAAATGGAAATAATCTTGATTTTTATTTTGCCCCCAACCATTTGGTCTAGGAAACTTTTTACCTACTTTTCTTGCAATTTTCACGTAATTCTTGTTTTTATTGCTAACCCAAACGTATCCAAAATACATCTGATGTAACAGGTAACCAATTGGAACCCCAATAGCAGTTAAAGATATTAATAACGTCAATCCTGTTTTTAAATCCGCCATTTTGGTGTCAAGTGGGTTAATTCCTTTTAAAAAAAGCATTTCATAAAATAACCAAAAGATGAATACCCAACCAGGAATACCCCAGCGAATTAAATGTTTCGTTTCAAACTTCAAATTTTCTTCCTCCAATGCTCGTTCTCATTATTAGTGTACGATACATTATTAAGAACACCAAGAAACAATTTACAAAATTTCCATAAATTTGAATTTATTTTTCAAATAAAAAGACCAGCTCTTTACGAACTGGTCATGATGATTATTTACACATTTATATTGTACATATGCGTATAAATTTTATAAATTTCTTCAAGTGTCATTGAATGATGATTAATTTTTCCATCATTTACGTTTTTAGCATAATATAGTTCATTGTCTTCATGTTTGTATAAAAAGCTGTAATGAATCGCATAATCTGAATCCAGATGAGCACTTTCATTTAACATAGCTATTGGTTGTGGTTGATTTCTGCATTCTTCGTAAAACTTTTCTTTTTCTTCAGCTGTGTAATTTGATAATTCCTCGAGTGATATTGTTTTCATGTGTAAAACCTCCAAATTGTAATTGTTTTTGTCTTGATGAAGTTATTGTATTGGCTTGTTTTTAATTGTCATGTTATAAATGTGTCCAAATTGTGACAAATAAAAAACGTCAACTTTTTACGGTTGACGATTCACAATTCACAATTCACATTTTCAATTGTTTTTGACTTTTTCCACCTGTCCCATCTTTCTCTGATGTTTACATCTTTAAGAACAAGCATACAATTTTCTAAACTGTAGATTTTGTTATTGAAGAATTTCACATCTTTATCAAGGTCGAGTTTGCTTAAATTTGCTTCATCATAACCTTCAATTAATGGGAAATCATTTAAAAAATTTTCAAATGAATGCCAACGGTCACAAACTGTAATACCTTCGGCTCTGTAATTTTTATGTTTTTTGCTCGTATCGCAATAGCACCTTCGGAGCATTGCCGACCACCTAGTGTAAATATATTTATGGTCGGAAGCTATTACATTGCCAACATAACCGATTCCATAAACAGTAGGATAATAAGGATTTCTTCCTCGGCCCATGTTAATGTGCCCTTTTGTATAATAGCTTTTATATTTAACCCCGTTATATTCATCAAACTCAATTTCATACAAATAAGCAGTACTTTGCTTTTTTTCTGTTTTTCTTATCACAGTAAACCAGCCACCACTATGGCTTTCAAACCGTTTTCCAATAATATCTTCAGCCATTTCTAACTCCTCCAAATAGTTTGTAATACTATTGTAGGTCTTTAAAAATAGCTGTAAGGAATTGTGAACAAATTAAAGGATTTTTAGTAAATCACGAACGTTGTTAACTTTTGTAAACAGTTATTGTTCGTTTATTGTGGAAGTTAAATGTTTCGTTTGTAAGTTTACGGCAAATCAATTTGCCGATAGTGACATTTAACATAAGTGAGGTATTTAATACAGAAGTATTAGAAATGATGAAAAACGATTTTAGACGTAAGCAAATGCGAAATACGTTTATTCAGCTATTTCTTCTTCAGTAAATTCTTGATTGTTAAGCTCTGCTAAATCTTTCCGTAACTGTTGTGAATCTCCGAAAACAAAAATTTGATATTTGAGATTAGCACGATTAGGCATTGTTTTAATAATGTCATGTCCACACCTTACAAGTTCCATGGCTAAACTCCGTTTGTATACATTTTTATACCCAGGATATTTTTTATTCTCCATATTTTCTCAGCTCCTTATTGATGGCTTTTAAACAGCTTTCGTTATTTGTCGCAAAGTATATTACTAGATTAGATGTTAATAAATCATACGAGCTTTCGGTAATCTCAACGTACTGGTTGTAATATTTAATTTCATCGTATTCTTCTTCTGTTCCTTCAATTTCATTAATTGCTTTTCCATTTTTGAGCTTTACTGTCACTTTGTTAATTGTATCGAACGCATAATTTCTCATTGATAATTCAGCTCCTTATCTGCTAATTGTTAATGATTTACCGAAAACAGTTAACGTTATTTCCTTCCATTGTTTGTGCTGTACTTTAGCTACCGATAAACTGCCAAATGGAATAGCTAAAAATAATGTTAAAGCAACAATACTCCAGAAAGCTCTTTGCACCTTACGATTTTCCTTCAATTTCTTAATTCGTTTTTTCATGACCATAGCTCCCTGTATCAAGTTTAGGAATGACAGGTTCAATGGCATTATGAGATGTAAACAATGTTTACGTCAGCTGACCGCTACAATATCTGACCTGACCGCTACGGGATAAGTGTCAGCTATTTCTTGAATATTAATAATCAACTTTTTTGTTAATAGTTAAATCCATGAGTAAGCGAATATCCCTGTAGGTACAGCTCCACTACCATCTATGCCATCATCATTCCTAATTGATAAGTATTCTGCCACTTTAGATAAACTTCCTTCTAAATACCGTTTAAACGAGCGTATATTTTTTTTATTTTCAACTTGAGCTAATATTTTCATGAACAATGTTTTATTGATTCCTTGTGATTTAAATTTTAAATAAGCTTCATGAATTGTATTTGTATTGTCAACTTCCTGTTTAACAGTATTTATATTTTTATATTTTGTAGTTGAATTAATTAAATTAGAAGTCGGTTCAGCTACCTGTACACATTCGTTGTCAGTATTGATTGGCTCGTCTTCTGTACCGTTTGACATTCCGTTTGACATCTCGTTTGACATTTCTGTGCTCTTATTACTAAGTAAATCAGACCCTTCTGGAATAAATTCAAAAACAAGAGCTGCAAATTTTTCTTCACAATTACGATTTTGTTCAATTTTAATTAAATCAGAACATAACGTTTTGATTTTCTTGAGGTTGCGTGAAATTGTTGAAGCTGTGACACCACATTTCTTAGCTAACGTACTATTTTTCTGTGACACTACAAACGAACTGGTTGCGTAAGCTTGACGAGAAATTGCCTCGATGATTGTAAACATAGTCGTGCCTTTTCTTGCGTTTAGACGTGTAAGCAATTGATTTTGGAGTTCATTTATTTTGTATTTAACGTTCATTATGGAAATACGCTCCTTTTATTCAAGGAAACGGTATGCTACAATTAACATACAGCTCCTCGTGAGTTGTGGTTGAAACGCTTATTCTCAAACTTTGGTCGGGGAGAGAATAAGCGTTTTTTATTTTGTAAACTTTTTCATTATACATCTTGCTTTGAGCTATCTAAATCTCGCTCATTAAAATAATTTCGTTAAAGCAGAAAATTTTTTATGACTTTCAGCTACATCGGTACTCCATAGGTTTACATATTTTTTTGTTATCTCAAGTGATGTATGTCCCAATAGCTGCTGTAAATGAAATGCGTTGCCACCATTTTGAATGAACATTTTAGCGCTGGTATGTCGGAACGTGTGACAGCTCACTCGAACATCTTCAATCTTGCTCAATTTCCCATAATGATTTATTCTCGTTTGTAAGCTTCTCTTCTTTAGCTCCGTTCCATCTTGAGAAATGAATAGCTTGTCCGTTTCTGCTTCACCTCGTATACGAATGTAAATATTCAACTGCTCCTTAAACTTCTTACTAATCGGAACAATACGCTCAAAGAATGTTTTCGTCTCTCTGATTACAATTTCACTATCCTTCACGTCTTTAAGCTCAATGTTAACTAGCTCATTTAATCGTATAGCTGTATCTAACATCAAGAGCATTATTGTATAATCACGAACGCCAACGAATGTTTTCATATCACACAAAGAAAATAAATGTTGTAGCTGTTCCATCGTAAATGTATTAACAACTTCCTTACGAGTTTTCAAAAGCTTTATGTTCGCCATTGGATTCTTTTTGATGTGTTTATGTTTATATAGGAAGTTATAAAAACTCCGTAAGCCACGCAATCTGGTGTTAATACTGGTTGTTTTCAATCCGTTTTCCTGTAGGTTCAATATAAAGTTTTTAATATCCGATTCTGTCATTGTCACTAAAGGTTGTTTAACTGCTTGAAACTGCTCACGATAATATCTGATAGTGTCTTTTCTTAAGTTCCTAATGTGGCAATCATCAAAGAATAATTTCAATGCTTCCTCGTCATTATCTACATATGTACTTTTTGAAACAATCTTTAATTCTTCAGCTGATAACATCATTCTACGTTTGCTCATGTACATGACCTCCAGCACCTTATTTGTGGATATTTTGTCATGTGCAGAAAAACAAAAAAAGCTCTGCACAATTAAGTGCAAAGCTTGATTTTAAAGCATTTATATAGCGGTGACAAGACTCGAACTTGCACATCCTCACGGATACCTGATTTTGAGTCAGGCGTGTCTGCCATTCCACCACACCGCCAAAATTTATAAATTAATTATAATATATGAAAGTGAAATTGTCCAATCTAAAACTGGAATAAAGCTAGAGCTGGCGATAATTGACTCGGATCTTCGATAATTGTGCTGCGGTTATGATATTGAGCCAGTTCTGGCAATTATTGAGTCGGTTCCATGGATAATTAAGACAGTTCGGCGATAATCGAGCCGATTCTAGTAAAAATTGAGCTTGATCTGCAATAATTAAGCCGGTTTTCGCCAGAATTAAGTGGCTAAAAAAGTATATCAACGAGAACATGACGTTTATCAACGAGAATAGAGCATATATCAACGAGAATAAGCAATATATCAACGAAGTTCACAACTTTATCAATATAGTTCAAATATTGTTCCTATTTTTGAGTTTAGAAACGTTCCTCAACAACTTCGTATCAGTACGATATGCTCCAAGAGAAAGAGTTAATAATTTCCTAAACAAAACAAAAACCTCTTACAAATGTAAGAGGTTTTTTTGATACCGAGGGCCGGACTCGAACCGGCACGGGGTCAACCCCCGCAGGATTTTAAGTCCTGTGTGTCTGCCATTCCACCACCCCGGCAG
>NZ_NUEU01000021.1:0-147085 GCF_002556365.1 Bacillus sp. AFS002410 | reverse complement strand
AGAAGGTTCATGAGTAACTATAAGAACACAAATCCGAAAAAGCGTTACTCATAAAGGCTTCATGAGTAAGATAAAAAGAATTATTAAGAAGGCACCATACTCAAATATAGTCCAAAACCCGTTAACTACCCAATCTGAAATAATTTAGACAAATAAGCATTAGCAAAAATATCATTCTTATCTAGTTGAGAGCGAATACTTAGGAAGTTAGAAAGTTGAGGATATACATCGTTTAATTTTTCAAGATTCATTGAGTGCATTTTACCCCAATGCGGTCTACCGATATAGCTTTGGAGAATTTCTTCTATTCTATTAAAATATTCTTGATGTGGCATGCCTTTATACATATGGATTGCGATATATGCTGAATCACGCATTGAAGCTGGACTAATTAGAAAATTGTCTTCTTTTACGAAGCGACATTCTATTGGGAAATGGACGTTAAATTTCTTATTTTGAATTTCTTCCTGAATTTCTAAAATTGCTTCATCCATCTTTTCAGCAGGAATATTATATTCCATTTCGTTAAATTTCACATTGCGTGTTGTTGCAAATAATTCGTGACTAGGACCGATCATATTAGTGTTTGGAACACTACTACCACTTATTTTACTAATTTGAGGACTACTTTTTGGGAAGTTTCTACTAAATTCACTTAAAAACCAAAATGCTTTATTTTCAAGCGTTGCTACTTTCCATTTTTCAAACTTAAATGAATGCTTCTTCGTTCTTGTTTCATTCATCAGCTTAATTTGAACATTATTTGAATATGGAAATAAGTAAAACTCAAAATGTTCATTTTCTTTTTTCAAATTTGATAGATTACTATAGATTTCATCAGTATTTACTTTTTTGCTTTCATAACGATATGTTTTAGCAGGTTTTATTCTAATTTTAAATTTAACAACGATTCCTAGTAAACCTAGTGATACACCAATTGCTCTAAAAAGATCTGTGTTTTTTGTTTTTGAACAATCTATTATGTCCCCAGACGGTAATACGACTGTCATCTCTTCAATTTGTGTTGATAATATTCCGTGATTAACGCCTGTACCGTGCGTGCCAGTTAAAAATGCTCCAGCAATTGATTGAACATTTATGTCACCCAAATTTTCTTGTGAGTAACCTGATTCATACAATTCAAATCCAAGTTGCTCTAACTTAGTACCTGCCCAAACTTCAGCAGTTTGTTCTTCTTTATTAATTGAAATAACTCCACTTAAGTTATCTAGTGAAATTAAATAGTCATTTGTAGCTATAAGCGGTGTAAATGAATGACTTGATCCAACTACTCTTATTTTTTTTCTTTCCGAGTTAGCCATGCTAACGATGTTTACAACATCTTCAATCGTTGTTGGGTAGATTACTTGTTTTGGATTAAATTTGACACTTCCAGACCAGTTTTTCCACAACATACTTTTCATAGGAAGCACCCCCGATCTCCTCGGTATGTTGTGAAACGGTCAATTATTTTATTTTTACTGACAACATATAGCTCTGAAAATCGCTCAGCAATTTCACCAGCTTTACTTGGTCTAAATAAAATTGCATCGCCTATTTTTAAGTCTTCATGACCTGAGTAATAAACTGGTGTTTGCACTTCACCCGCACCTTCTAATGGCAATAATGTACAGTTAGTAGGAGAATATGGGGTTGGCAATTTCTCTTGCCCTACTGCTCCTGATGCTATAAACCCTCCACTTGTGCATGTGAAAATTTTATCTGCTGGTTTGCGAATAATTGGTAAAGCAAAACCAATTGCTGGTTCGTATTGAAAGCTCCTGTACTCATCAAATAAAGTTGGTGAATAAAATCCAGACCCAACTGTAACTTCTGTAACTACCTTTTCATTCGAAGTTGATTGAAGACTTCCTGTCCCACCACCATTTACAAAATCAAGTTGATATCCATCTTTTTCAATATATTTAACAATATCCTTTCGTCTTTTTGCAATTTCACTTAAGGATTTCTTTTTAAGATATTGAATGACTTTATTTTTTATAAACCTATTTTTTACATCGTCACCAACCCCAGCAATTTGGGCTTCATACCCCATAATTCCTTCTAATCGAACATTCAATGATTGCAAAATATGTGTGAGTATTGGAACTAAATCTCTTGTATTTTTTATCGGTGACCTTCTTACTCCAAAATGAAACCCATAATAAGAAGTGCTCATGTCTACATCAATACAAAGAGGAATGACGACCTCATTTTTTGCTGCAACTTCTTCGATCATGCCGATTTGTTCCGTCTCATCAACCATACAAATAATCTTTTTACCTTTTTTTATTTGTAAGGCAATTTTATTTAGGCCACTTTCATCAACTGTTGGATAGCCAATTAACAAATTATCAAAACCATTTTCGGCAAGAAAGTCTGCCTCATGTGGGCTATAACACATTAATCCCTCAAAACATTCATCGCTTTCTAAAATATAATTTAATACTTGTACACTACGAATCGACTTTGTGGCAATCCTTATTTTTTTACCGTTTGATTTTTTTGCAATATCATCAACATTTTTAACAAAAGCATCCCAATCTAAAAAAGCACATGGCATAGACATTTTAGTAAAAACCGATCGATCGACCATTTATTCACCTGTCCCTATCCCTTAGCATTTTTATTATTAATTTATGCAAAACTTGATTTAATAAGAATAAAAAAAAATTACATAGAATATGCTCCATGTAATTTTTAAAAATCGATAAACCCTTTTAATACTTGTATAGTTAAAGGACTTTGCAATCTTACTGAATTATTTGATTGATTTAAGCTCACATTTGACATAGGAATACCGTACCAAAGTACTTCATTGTCAATCATAATAAACGGTTGAACTTGATCTTTTTTAATAAATCTTCTATTCTTTTGTTTTTCAAAATGAGCTTCACTTATAAATAAAATTGGAATTTCGATTTCGTTTATAATTTTTCGAATTTCCAAAGACATAGTTGATAAATTTGACATTGAAACAACTATATTTTTATTTGCATTTTTTAAATCATTCACTAATTCAGTTATGCCCTTAGTTGAATCATTAAAAAATAATTTCAACCTCTTAGAAATACTTTTCGTAAATAGTTTATTGAATTCTTCTTTAGCCACTTTGTGATCATGATTAACTTGATATTGAATTAATTTATTGATCGCTTTATTTGGTTTTGTTTTATTTTTGACAAAAGGAATATCTGCAATATGAATAAATTTGCCTCTCGCTCTAGTTAGTGCAACATTTATTAATCTCTCACTATTTTGATCTGTTAGTAATAATCCAGGAGAATATTGTGGATAAGTATCAACAGAATCAAAAATGATCACATCGCATTCCGCTCCTTGAAATCGATGGACTGTTGCGATTTGTATTGGCAATTCTCTATATTTTGTTTTACCGATAATCTCTTTATGTAGAGCAGAAAGTAATTTTGCTTGAGCTCTGTATGGTGTGACAATACCAATAGAATTAACTCCATCTACTATACTTGTAAGAATGCATTGGATGGCAATAATCGCGCTTCCTAAATTATATCTTGATTTTGTATTTGAATCTTTTAAAGCATAGGTTTTTAGAAATTGTGAATTAATTAAACTATTTGCTTTCATAGGAAAAGGTCTATGCTTTGCAATTTCTTGTCTTCTTTTTACTGAAGGGTGGTCAAATACTAATGATTGGTAAATTTCTTTATTCGTAAATCCTGATATGGCAGGATGCATTCTTCTTTGTTTATTTAGCAAAACTAAGTTAGGTAATGGTTCACCGTTTTCAACTCTTTGAACAATCCCCGTATGATGAAATAAATCTTCTTGAAGCCATTTCTTTACATAATCATTATGAAAACAAGACGCAATTGGTGGCAATTGTTTAAAATCTCCACATACGACAATTCGTTTTCCTAAAGTTGCAGCAAATGCAATTTGTGGTGTATATGCCATACTGATTTCATCAACAATTACTAAATCAAATTGTCTTAAATAAATTAATGGATCAATTGAACATTTTGATAATGTAGTTCCAATTACTTTTGCTTGATCGATTAACTCTTTTTCTTTTTCACGGATTTCACTTCGAATTTTATTTAACTTATTTTGAATTTTACTCAAATCATTTAATTCTTGTTTCGAAGCCGCTCCCCTTCTTGCTTTTTTTAACATTGAATGCTTTCGTTCATCCAAATTTTCCAATTCATCATGGTTTATCTCACCACTTACTTCAACAAGCTTTGACGAAAGTATGTCTTCATGCTGTAGCAATACTTCATCTTTTGTATAGCCGTATCGGACGATTTCTCCACTTTTCCATTTTTCTTTCTGCTCTAATTCATGTATAACATTCTTCATTAAAACGTCCACTGCCGCATTTGAATGAGCAATAACTAATACAGATTTATTTTTTTCGTAATGCTTTAAAATAATCTTCGTTAAATTATAAGACTTTCCAGTACCAGGCGGTCCCCAAATATAAGTTGTTGCATTATAAAAGGAACGGTAAATTAACTCCTGCAAAACTAAAGTATCCTTTTTCATTTTCGTTAAATGCTTAGCAGTCGAATCAGCATTCATTAATTTCAGTACTTTTTTTTGTTTACCTCGATAATCTTTAATCTCCTCAAGTCGATCAATTAACTGATCTAATAACTCCCATGGCTCATTAAAAAGTTCTGCATATGGAATTGTCGTTTGGAAACTTTCATTTATTTTTATTTCGACTTGTGATCCCTTAAATGATAACATCTCACCTTGATATTCTTGATTTTCTATTTTGATCCGAACAGGTGTGCCTTCTGGAACAAAAATTTCTGCATAAATCGTAAATAAGATTACCGTACTTTGTCCAATTTGATATAAAGGAGTTCCTTTTGTAAGGGTATAGCTCCTTCCACCATGAAATTTAAGGTAATTTCGTTCTGCTTCAATTGCTGATTGCCATTCTGTAATTAAATTATTTACGTCACTTAGTTTATTAAGCATCTATTTCACCTTACTAGTTTAAAAAATTTGAACCTATACTCCACTTGTTCATTCACTTTGCTTAGGTATAGATTTTTTTAATGCTAATTTTAAAAAGTCAATATAAACAAGTGCCTCTGCTGGTAAAAACACATCATTTCTCTTCACCCAGCCGATCTGAACTTGGTTTGCTCCTTCAAGTGGAATTGAGATAATATTTGGATTCATATAGTTGTGAACAATACAGCCTGTTCCTAGATTATAGCTATCTGTATTTGAAAGAAGATTATTCATTGCCCCTCGATCTTGGAGATAAACAAGTTTTCCAATATTGTCTACATCGAGTGCTTCTTCTGCAAAATGCAATAACATATCATCATGCTGATATGTCAAATATGGATAGTCAGTTAACTGATCTAATTTAATCGATTCAAGATGAGCTAATGGATGTTCTTTTCGCAAAAAGACGCGTTGTTGCAAAGTAGCTATTGGATTAAATGTTAGTGATTTTGACGTAAAATAACGTGCAAAAATATGTTTATTTAACTCAGTTAGCGATAAAATTCCAAGAATACTTTTACAAGAATGAACATCTTCAATTACATCAGTCGTCTTACCTTCTCGAATTGCAAACTCATATTTCTGATCATCAAAATAATTCATTAAATTTGCAAATGCCTCGATTGCAAAACCATAATGTTGGGATGAAATGGAAAGCTTAGTTGAGTCAGTTGTTTTCTCTTTATGAAAATGATGGACAACAGATTCCATTTGTTCTAACAGCATTTTAGCGTAAAATAATAGTTCAGTGCCATCTTTTGTAAAGACAACACCTTTATTCGTTCGATCTAAAATCATGATTTCTAGCTCAGTCTCAAGATCACGCACAGCTTTACTAATACTAGGTTGTGTTACGAAAAGTGCAGCCGCTGCTTTACTAATCGAATTGTGCTTTGCAATCTCCACAATATATCGAAATTGCTGAAGTTTCATGTATTCACCGTCTTTTAATATATTTTGTCGAATTTTTTTGCTATAACTTTAATCTATAGCAAATGATTAAAAATTTCAATTTTACGGTTTGGGTGAAAAGTTTTAAAATATGTAATAACAAACAATTACATATGAGAGGAAGAAAAAAATGATTAGGGAAGCAACTAAAGAGGATTTACTAGACATTTTAGCGATTTATAATGATGCAATTCTTAATACAACGGCAGTGTATTCCTATAAACCTCAAACACTAGAAGATCGAAATAATTGGTTTGACCAAAAGATGCAAGAAGGTTTTCCAATCATCGTTTTCGAAATAGATGAAAAAGTTGCTGGATTTGCTACATTCGGCCCATTTAGAGCGTGGCCAGCCTATAAATACTCGATTGAACATTCTATTTATGTAAATGGTGAGTTTAGAAAAAGAGGCATCGGAACTTCTTTAATGAAGGAATTAATTGCCATTGCAACAAAAAGAGAATACATGACATTAATAGCAGGTATAGATGCTGAAAATGAAAAAAGTATTGCAATGCATAAAAACTTTGGATTTGTCCATTCAGGTACTATAAAAAAAGCAGGATATAAATTCAATCGCTGGCTTGACTTAGCTTTTTATCAATTAGAACTTAATGGACCTAAAGAACCCGTAGAAGATTAAATAAGCATTTAAAAAATATGAATATAATGAAAGGGCATGTTTTGATTGTATTTTCAAAACATGCCCTTTTAATTTTATTTGAAATCGTTCAATTAATTATCGGTAAAAAAACTATTAATTATATAATAAATTTGCAATTAAAAGGACTAAAGTCGAAATTACAATAAATCCAATAAAAAAATATCCTATAAACCTGATCGCCCTTGGCTGTTTACCTAATTCTAAACTATTTCGTTTAAAAGGAATGACTCCTTGCATTTTTTGCAAATCCTCAATTGGTGAAAAGATTTTGTCATCATCAACCATCACTTTGCTTTCGGGTTTTTGAGTTTCATAAATTTTTTTCATAGAAATTCACCTACTTTTTGAAGTTAATTGCATAGTTAATTAGTATTTTATTCCATTTCAAAAGATAAAATCCTTTAAGTCTCCTTAATAATCTATAAAGGACAGGTGAAGAGTTATTCCTATTTTGCGAAATCGGTTAATAGAAAGCATAAATACTTTTATACATATTTCGCAAAAACAACATATGTTATAAAAAATGCCACTACAAAGTACAAAACTCCAAAAAGCTTCTTTTTTATGTCGATACTTAGTAAATTGTCAATTCCACTGAAAATGAGCATACTCATGAGAAGTAATTGCTGATATAACTCGCTTCTTTTTGAACTGTCATTCCAAGTAAAACCAACATAAATTAACAAACTAATGGCACTTATGATCGCTAAGATTTTAAAGATATTTTTAATCATTCTGCATAATCTCCTTAATTTCATAAAGATATAATGCGTTTTTCCACGTTATCTTTTTTGATTGGTTTTTTATCTAATGATTCAACCCGCTTATCAATAGACTATACGTTAATCCACCTAGGTACGACTCTTATGAAGACATAAATTCAACAATTATAAAGATAAACCTTTATTTATACAAAAAAATGAGCCATTCGTTCATTTCCGAATGGCTCATCCTTGTTCTCTTTATTCAATCGATGCGATTGCTTTTTTACCAAATTGTTTTTTGTATAATTCTTTATATAAACCGTTTTCCATCAATAATTCTTCGTGTTTGCCTTCCTCAACTATTTCTCCATCCTGAAGCACAATAATGTGATCAGCAGCCATAATTGTAGAAAGACGATGTGCGATAACAATTGATGTTTTATTTTTTAATAATCCTTGAATTGCACTTTGAATATAAAACTCTGATAAAGTATCTAATGAAGATGTTGCTTCGTCAAGAATGATGATTTCAGGATTTTTTAATAAAACTCGAGCAATTGATAGTCTTTGTTTTTCTCCACCTGAGAGTTTGATTCCTCTATTTCCTACAACCGTATCATATCCATTTGGTAACTCCATGATAAAATCATGTATATAAGCAGCTTTACATGCTTCAATGATTTCTTCACCTGACGCATCATCTTTTGCATATAATAGATTTTCTTTAATCGTTCCATTAAATAAATAGCTATCCTGGGTTACGAGGCCAATATGAGATCGTAACGATTGGATTGTGAATTCCCTAATATCTCGACCTCCAATTTTTATAGAACCAGAAGTCATGTCATAAAGCCGAGGTATTAAATTTGTAATCGTCGTCTTTCCTGCGCCACTTGGTCCAACTAAAGCCGTCATTGTACCAGATGGGGCATTGAAGGAAATGTTTCGTAATGCGGTTTTGTCTTTTTGATAATTAAAAGAAACGTCTTCAAACTCAATATCTAGATTCATAACATTCATTTCAACTGCATTATCTCGATCTTTAATCGTTAATTTCATATCAAAATATTCAAAAATACGTTCAAATAAAGCAACTGAGCTTGTGATATTGACGTATAAATTTGTTAATTGACTAACAGGTCCGTATAAACGTCCTAGTAAAGCGACAAAGCTGATGATTGCCCCAATTGTTATTTCACCTTGAAAATATAAATACCCACCATATAAATAGATTAACATTGGACCGATGCTAGTAAATGTACTTAGAATCATCATAAACCAGCGCCCTGCCATAGATTCCTTTATTTTAAGAGTTGTAGACTGTACATTGATTTCATCAAACGTTTTAAATTCTCTTTTTTCCTTTGTAAAAAGCTTCATTAATAAGTATCCACTTATACTCAATGTTTCTTGTATTATATGATTTTGCTCACTCGTTTTTTCCTGTGTCTGTTTTGCAATACTCCATCTGACACTTCCCATTTTTCGAGTTGGAAGAATAAATAGTGGCACGATGATTAATCCTAATATCCCTAGCTTCCAATTCATTACTAGTAAGGTAACAGCAGTAGAAATAAGAATGAATAGATTATTAGCAAAACTTACAATCGTACTATCAAAAACTGCTTTAACACCAGAAATATCAGCCGTCATTCGAGTGATTACTTCACCTTGCTTTACATTTGAATAAAATTGTAGTGGCATTTGCTGCAAATGAACATACATTTGGTTTCTCATATCGTAAATGATATTTTGAGCAACATAGGCATTTAAATAATTTTGCCATACGCCTAACAAACCTGAAATAATTGTCGTACTAAGAGAGGCGAGTACGAGATAAACTAGTAAACTTAAATTCTTATTTGGTAATGCGGTATCAACAATATGTTGAATAATAATTGGAGGTAAAATGCCTAGCACCGAAGTTACTAGTAAGATAAGCACCACAAGTAAAGTTTGCTTCCAATAAGGCATAAAATATTTCCCAATTCTTAGCAGCAGTGCTTTTGTAATATTCGGTTTTTGTGCATTTTCATCAAATCGCATTCGACCAAATCCATGGGGACCCATTGGAGGTCCTCCACCAAATCCTGACATAATTTTCAATCCTTCCTAATTTCTAAAGTGTATTTTGCTCATTTACTAAATGAGTTAAGATTTGTTTTTGCATTCTAATAAGCGAATTAATCTCCTCTTCGGAAAATTGTTCCATAGAGCTTGCTAAACTCTTATAAGCCTCTGACTCTTCGCGATAACGTTGGCAAATAAGTATACCTTCAGAGGTTAAAAATAATTGAGTTTCTCGTCGATCTACAGCCGAAGTTACCCTTGTTACGTAATTCTTTTTCTCCAACTCATCTATACTAAGACTAACTCTGCTTTTTGCAGATAGTAATCTTTCAGTTAATTCTTTTTGTGTTAAACCTTCCTTATTACGAATTGAATTCAATATAATTAACTGTTGAACCGTTAACCCTAGTTTAGTAGCCGTTTGAAAGCTTAACCTTTTTAGTTGGCGTGCAATTGAGAATAATGAGTTCGTTAATTCAATTGCTTGCTGCAGTTCTGACACGTATACCATCTCCTATATTAGTTCACATTATAAACTGTTTACTTTATAAACTAATAATAAACCTTAGAGTTTCTTTTGTACAATTAAAAGATGTTAATAAAGAAAACTGTACGTTCATTCAAATAACATTCACTTTATTGTTATTTTCACTTTGTTACATTTTCCATATAACAATATATTCTGTACAACTTAACCTGTCTCAGTTTTTAAAATATTCTTTCGATTATTTATATAGTATGATAAGAATTATCTAAAATTAAAGGTGGTTTTGAATTTGAAAGCAGTACAAATTGATGAAGCAAAGCAATTATTTATTGACGATTATCCAATGCCTGCTTTAGGAGAAAATGAACTTCTTGTAAAAGTTCATGCAACAGCAATTAATCGCGCTGACTTATTACAAAAACACGGTAAGTATGCCGTACCTCCAGGCGCTTCTCCAATTTTAGGATTAGAAATGTCTGGCATTGTTGAACAAATCGGCCCAAATGTAACGAATTGGAATATTGGTGATCGCGTTTGTGGATTATTACCAAGTGGAGGTTATGCACAATATGTTTCCATCCCTGCCGATTTAGTAATTCCAATTCCTGATCATCTTTCATTCGAAGATGCTGCAGCCATACCTGAGGTCTTTTTGACAGCATACTTAAATTTATTTGAGTTAGGTAAATTAAAAGAAAATGAAACGGTGTTAATTCATGCAGGAGCTAGTGGAGTTGGAACTGCAGCAATTCAACTTGCGAGAGAACTCGGAGCAAAATCAATCGTTACTGCAGGGAATGAATCGAAGTTAGCTGCATGTACTGATTTGGGAGCGAACTATGTTGTAAATTATAAAAATGAGGATTTTAAAACGAAAGTTGAAGAAATAACTGTTCATGCCGGAGTCGATGTTATTCTAGACTTTATTGGTGCATCCTATTTCCACCAAAATCTTCAATCATTAACAACAAATGGTAGACTGGTTTTAATTGGAACAATGGGTGGAATTAAAGTAAATGATGTGAACTTATTACCACTTTTGACGAAGAGAATTTCGATTATTGGAAGTACTTTGCGCTCACAAACGCTTGAACAAAAAATCCATTTAACGAATCAATTCAAAAAATTTGTCTTACCACTTTTTACGAACAATAAAATAAAACCAATTATCGATTCAGTGTATAGTTGGCATGAAGTAAATGAAGCTCATAGTCGAATGGAGAACAATTTAAACATTGGAAAAATAGTCTTGAAAATAGATTAAATTAAAGAGATATAAAAGGGGATAAAAATGGTCTTACTTGGTTCAATTGTCAACGCAGCAGCAATTATTTTTGGCTCATTACTAGGTGTATTTATTAAAAGAATTCCAGATCGTATGAAAAACTTAGTCACTCAGTCAATTTCATTAGTGATCATCGTAATCGGTTTTACATTAGCAATGAAAACAAATCAAATTCTAATCGTTGTTTTTAGCCTCTCTTTAGGTGCGGTAGTCGGAGAATGGTTAGATATCGAAAGTAAATTAGATAAATTAGGTCTATTTATAGAAAGTAAATTTCATTCTAAAAATGAAGGATCCATTTCAAAAGGTTTTGTTACTTCAACTTTATTATTTTGTGTTGGTGCGATGGCAATACTAGGTGCGTTAGACAGCGGTCTTCGCCACAATCACGAAATTTTATATACAAAATCAATGATGGACGGTTTTCTATCAATCATTTTAACATCAACACTTGGTATTGGCGTTTTATTTTCCGCTTTACCGGTTTTAATCTATGAAGGCTTTATTGCTATCTTTGCATCATTTGTTCCAAACTTAGTCACACAGCACTTACTCAATTCAATCATTGCCGAAATCTCAGGTACAGGCGGTATTTTATTAATCGCTCTAGGATTGAATTCATTAGGTGTAGTAAAAATAAAAATTGGAAATATGTTACCTTCCGTTTTATTTGCACTTATTATTGTATGTATCATTCAATTTTTCAAATAGAAATCACATATATTATTCACAAAAAATGAGCCCTATTTTAATGGCTCATTTTTCATTTATGTAGATGTACTTTTTCTTAAAATAACCTTTATCTTTATGATATAAAATTAAGGCGATTAATAAGACTCCCGCAGCAAGCCAAACTGACTGATTCCCAATATATTTTGTTGAAATACTTCCGAATAATGCTCCAAACGAAAAAGAAAGGATAATCACTAAAAACTCCTTAAATTTCGTTTTTGCTTCTTCGTCTTGATTTACAAAAGCGGTATAAGCGGCCTGTGAAGCAATTCTTATATTACCAGTTGTCATTGTCGAATTATATGTCCACTTATCTAAATGAGTAAATGTTGAAATTTGCAATGAAGACACAAATGAGATGCAAACAGTTACAACGATATTAGGTATACTACTTGGTAATACCCCTACTATTATTAATACTACACATTCTAAAATTAGAATTGAGCGTCTATAGCTGTATAAAAGCTCCCTTAAGCGCGGATGCTTAACAGATTCAGCCACCAATACGCCTAGAATAAATGCGATGATTGGCAGTATGTAATCAACCGAATTCTTCCAATTCCCGTATGATAAATTGATTGCTAGTAGCACAAGATTACCTGTTTGTGCATTAGCAAATACGCCGTCTCTACTAATGAATGTATATCCGTCTAAAAAGCCACCGACTAAAGCTAACAAAACGCCAAGATAAACTGAATTTGATGATAATGAAGGAATTATTTTTTTAGATTTCAATCAAAGATCTCCTACTACAAAGTTAAATTATCATTATCTTATCATTAGAATCACCATTATTATGTTTATAATTGTGAACATTCATCCTTCATTTCTATGTTATTTAGTAAAAATGAGGTTTGTTAACATGATTAGTAGTCTTTTCTTACGTAAAACATCCTTAAGTATTACTGCTGTTGGTTTTGAGTGGAATTATGATGTTCTTCTAGCTTTATATTCATAAATTCCGTCCCCCAATCTTTCATTGCATCGAGTACACTATTAAAATTTTTACCTAGATCTGTTAAAGAGTATTCCACTTTCGGAGGAACTTCTTTATAGACTTCCCTGTGAACCATTCCATCCTCTTCTAATTCTCTCAATTGTCTCGTCAATATTCCCTTTGAAATACCGGGTAACAATCTTTGAAGTTCGTTAAACCTTATTGTTTTCTGGCTTAAATGCCATAATATGAGTATTTTCCATCTCCCTGCAACTACATTTTGCGTAAGTGTTAAAGGACAAACTACATCTTGTTGTTGAGGAGGTCCTCCCTCAAAATTAAATCGTGCCATTTCCGTAATTCCCCTCTCCTTCATAAAGGTACTATTTTTGTGACTATGTCATAAAAAAATGCCTACTTTTAAAATTGTGACTGTGGATTTAGTATATATCTGTAATGATTAATTTAATATTAAAAGTTATTTTATAAGTAACTGTTGTTTCGTTAAATATAGTACTTTTAGGAGAATGATGAAAATGAAAACAATACTAATAACAGGTGGAACAGATGGAATAGGAAAAGGTATTGCAATGCATTACTTAAAAGAAGGCGACCGTGTAATTGTTGTAGGTAGTTCAGCTATGAAAGGCGAACTATTCAAGAATGAAGCTAAAAAGTTAGGAATGGGAGAAAGAGCAATTTTTCTACAAGCAGACTTATGCTTGGTAAAAGAAAATCTACGACTATTACAAGAAATAAAAGAACGCTTTAATTCCCTTGATCTAGTCGTTTTTTGTGCAATAAAACATAATCACTCTTATATTCAAACGCAAGAAGGATTTGAATTTACCTTTGCGCTATATTATTTGAGTAGATTTATACTTAGCTACGGATTAAAAGAGTGTTTAGAAACCTCAAAAAATCCTACAATCATAAATGTTTGCGCTCCCGGTATGAAGGGTGAAGTAAACTGGGAGGACCTTCAGCATAAAAAAAGCTTTAAAAATGTCTCTTTTCATGGCAGCCGTTTAAACGATTTACTTGGTGTTGCTTTTGCTGAAAATGATCCTGCTCATAAAATAAAATATGTACTTTATAACCCTTGGGCAGTACAGACATCTGGCGTTTTTGAAATGGTTAAAAATCCATTGATGAAAAATGTAATGAAATTGTCGTATAAAATAATTGGGAAAACGATTGAAGAAGGAATTAAACCAATCATAAAATTAGTAGAAAATCCTCCAAAATCTTCTTTAACAGCTTTTAAAATGGAAAAAGAAGTTAGTCTAACTATGAAAACATTTGATAAAGAACTCGCTCAAAAGCTATATGACATTACTGTACAAATGCTGGAGGCAGAAAAATACTAAATAAAGAGGCCGTCTTAAGGCAAGGTATCTGACAAATAGGCGGCTTATATTTCAGTTTTAGAATGTATTTTGACGTAGTTGCCAATTTTAATATATGTATAAGTGAGAGCGTTCAAATAGAGGTGAGTTAGCATTAAATTTCGAGAAATATGGTCGTCCTCATTCTATCAGCGGGGGTATCCTATTGGAGTTTTTCAATTTGAGTTGATTTTATGATTTACATGAAGACAGATTGAATAGATTCCTTCACTTTTTTAATCGTTTTTGAATGAATTAAAGCAAATTAATTCATTTTCCGGTTGTAGATAGCTACTTTTGAACAATTATTTAGACTAGATACCCCAACAGGTATAGGTATTATTCTATCTAAAGTGGGATCCAATTAAATTTATTTGCAGTTTCTCTAAATTTAATTGCAGTTTTCTTAATTTTAATTGCAGTTTCTCTATTTTTATTTGCAGTTTCTAATTTCTTATTTGCACATTTCACAGTTTTATTTGCACTTAATTTAATTTCAACTACTCTTCTTTTACTACTTAATTTTCAATATACAAAAAAGGCTAAATACCCAGGATTTAGCCTCCAATCATTATGTAAAATTCAAATACTACCTATTCAAAACATAGTAAATAACGTAGAACCAACTAAAAAATCCGTGAACTATTGCCCAGAGAACTGATTTATGAATACTCCAAGAAATTGTAATAGCTAAAGCAGAACCAAATGTCATTGCACTTTTAGAGCCAACTGGAACATTGAATTTTTTTTCTGTCCGATCTTTCATACTCCAACTCCCATTTCCTATGAATCTATATTTCTATTTTATTCTTCATTGAAATGGATATACCCATTAACCATTAAGATTCTGTTAATTACAAAATTGCAATGGGCATGTACTATTGGATTATTAATCAATAAGACAAGTTAAATTTAGTTTTTCTAAGTTAATCTCCCCCTTAATCATCAACAAAATAAAAAAAGACGTTCAACTCAAAACTAGAACGTCTCCATCAAAATCATTTAATGATCATAACCATATGGTCTTCATCATAAAATTCACCATTTACAAATAAAGCTCTTTTTTCAGTTCCGAAGCTTTCGAAGCCGACAGATTCATAAAGTTTTTTTGCAGAAACATTTGATGAAATGACTGCTAATTCAATTTGTAAAATATCTTCAATTTGAGTTGCATGCTGAATTGCTTCACTTAAAACTTTCTTGCCTACTCCTTTTCCACGATAATTTGGATTGACGTACATGCCCCAAATTGTTCCTTTATGATTCATTTTTTCAGAGCGTTTTTGGTAGAAGCCAGCAACTCCAACAAGTTCTTCCTCGTCAAATGCTCCTACGATAAAATTATCGAAGGTTTTAGGAAAATTATTTGTATGTTGTTCCATTGTTTTTTGTTCATATTCAGAAATACTTTCACCGAATGCTTCTGGCGAGAGTATTAGTCCTTCTTTTCTTAATCGTATAAATTCGGGTAAATCTTCAAGTGTAAGCTTGCGAATTTCCATCTGTTTATCTCCCTTCAAACAACTAAACTTTTAATACTTGTCAATTTCAAATATAACATATAATTCTGAAGTTTATGAATACAAATAGACTTATCATTTTTATCATGATAAGTCCTTTTAAACAGATTAAAGTTTGATCGAGACAAGTTTCAATTCTGTCATCTCTTGAATTGCATATTTAATTCCTTCTCTTCCATAACCGCTCTCTTTTACTCCACCATATGGCATTAAATCAACTCGGAAAGTTGGAACATCATTTACGAGCACTCCACCTACATGTAATTTTTTAGTAGCGTATAATGCCCTTTGTAAGTTATCTGTATATACTCCAGCTTGTAATCCAAATCGACTATTATTTACTTCATTTATAGCATCATCAAAATTTTCAAATGAATTAATAACAACGACTGGACCGAATATTTCTCTACATGATACTTCACTACTATTTTGAACATTTGTTAAGATCGTTGGTGTGAAAAGGCGGTCATCTACTACATTGCCTCCAGTTACTAATTCGGCTCCATCTTTTATTGCATTTTTTACCCAGTCATCTATTCTAGCAATATCCTTTTTCGAGATTAAAGCACTAATATCTGTTTGAAGGTCTAATGGTGAACCTTTTTTTAATCGTTCAGTCGCGTTTTTCATTTTCACAATGAAATCTTTAAATAGAGTATGATGTACAAATATGCGTTGCAACGAAATACATACTTGACCGTTATATATAAATGCTCCCCATACGCAACGATTAATTAGCTCATCTGTTAAATTAACACCTTCGTCGATAATTAATGCTGAGTTAGATCCAAGCTCTAAAGTTACTTTCTTTAATCCGGCTTTATTTTTTAAAGATATTCCTACTTCTGGACTACCAGTAAATGTTATTGCTTTCACTTCCGGATGTTTAACTAATGCATCACCGATACTTGAGCCTTTTCCTGTAATTAAATTGAATGCTCCTTTTGGTAAATCTGTTTTATCAATCATTTCTGCTAATGCAATAGCTGACAATGGGGTTTGGCTTGCTGGTTTTAAGACGATTGTATTACCTGCAGCAATTGCTGGACCTACTTTATGCGCTACTAGATTAAATGGAAAATTAAATGGAGTAATTGCACCGATTACGCCCACTGGTTCTCTAACTGTGTAAGTAACTCGACCTTCCCCACCTGCGACTGCATCTAGCGGTATCGTTTCTCCGTAAATTCTTTTTGCTTCTTCAGCGGCAATTTTATAAGTAGCAATCGTACGATCAATTTCACCTAAAGCCGCTTTTAATGGTTTAGATGCTTCTAATGCTAAAATCTCAGCAAGCTGTGAACGATTTTCTTTAAATTGTTCAACTAATTGCTCCAAAATCAGGCTTCTTTCATAAGATGTTAGTTTATCCATTTTTGATTTTGCGTTATTAGCCGCTATAATCGCATCTTCTAAATTTTCAATAGTAGCGATCGGAATTTCTGCCAAAATTTCATCTGAATGTGGAGCATAAAGCTTCTCATGTTTTAGCCCCTCAACCCAGCTACCATTTATATAAAATTGTTTTTTCATATTAATTCACCTCAGATACAAGCTGACTTACAACTTGATGTATTGATTGTTTGATTATATCTAGTCCTTCTTCTAATTCATCGTCTGAAATAGTAAGAGGCGTTAAAAAACGGAGAACATTACTATGAACACCTGCACTTAGTATAATGACTCCATTTTCACAACATCTTTTTGTTAGAGCTGCTACAAACTCTTTTGCTGGTTGGCCAGTAGCATGGTTTATAAATTCAATCCCTACCATGGCCCCTAATCCTCTAATATCGTAAATAATCGGATAGTCATCCTTTAGTCCACTGAAAAACAATTTAATTTTTTCCCCTATCGCTTTCGCTCGAATCCAAAGTTTTTCATTTTGAATTTTTTCAATTACTGCAAGTGCTGCTACACATCCTAATGGGCTACCACCATAAGTTCCGCCTAACTCACCAGGTGAAGCAGCATCCATAATTTCCAAACGACCGGTAACCGCACTAATTGGTACTCCGGCAGCTAATGATTTTGACATTGTCATTAAATCTGGTTCAATCTCAAAATAAGTTGAAGCGAATAATTCTCCCGTTCGACCAAAACCTGTTTGGATTTCATCTGCAATAAATAAGATTCCATAGGATTTACAAATAGTATAAATTTCTTTAACGAATTTCTTTGGTGGAACGATGAACCCACCTTCTCCTTGAACAGGCTCCATAATGACTGCTGCGATTTCATCTGGGGAAACATCAGTTAATAGAAAATCCTTAAACTGTGCAATACAAAAGTTTATATATTCGTCTTCTGATAAATCTTTTGGACGATTCGATAAATAAGGGAATTGGGCTTTAAATGTAGCAGGGGCAAATGGACCCATTTTATATTTATATGGTTTTACTTTACTAGTTAAAGACATCCCTAATAAAGTGCGTCCATGGAACCCTCTTGTAAATGAAACGATACCTGACCTACCTGTATACTTCCTTGCAATTTTAACTGCATTTTCAACTGCTTCAGCACCACTATTTAATAAAATTGTTTTTTTGGCAAAGTCCCCAGGCGTTATTTCTGCTAATTTTTTTGCTAAATCAATATATGGCTTATACATCCCAACGTGAAAACATGAGTGTATTAATAAATCTGTTTGATTTTTAATCGCTTGTACAACATTCATTGGAGTATGACCTACATTTAATGTTCCGATTGCTCCAGCAAAATCTAAAAATTTATTTCCGTCAACATCCTCAACGATTGTACCATTAGCCTTTTCTACAAAAACCGGAGTATTATTACCAACTCCATTTGGAACAAATTGATTGCGTAATTCAATTAACTCTCGCCCTTTTGGTCCCGGGACTCCAGCTAGGACATTAACAAATTTTCGATTTTTGCTCATGTTTTGCTCTCCCTCTTCATATATTAACTGATTAAAATTTTTAGCTTCATTACTAATATACTCGCATTTAACCATTTAAGAATGAAATTAATCTAAGTTAATGAAGAAGTAGAGCTTGTTATAGCATCAATAGTTCGCGTATGTCTTCTTCAGTTAATGAAGTTGATGAATTTGTCTCAACAATTTCTTCAATTAACTGTTTTTTCTTCGCTTGAAGTTCAGTCATTTTCTCCTCAATTGTTCCTTTTGCGATCAGCTTTATTACTTGAACATCATTCAATTGACCAAACCGATATGCTCGATCTGTTGCCTGATTTTCAACGGCAGGATTCCACCAATTATCGTATAAAATAACGGTATCTGCTCCTGTTAAATTCAGTCCAACCCCACCTGCTTTTAATGAAATAAGGAAGAAGTCATTTTCACCAGCATTAAATCGATCGCATATAGAAAGTCGTTCTTCTGAAGGCGTTTGGCCATCTAAATAGAAGAATGGTTCACCCATTTTAGCAAACTCTCTTCCAATTAATTCAAGCATTTTAGTAAATTGAGAGAAAATCAATATTCTTCTACCTGCCGTTTTTGACGCTTCTATAATTTGAAATAACTGTTCAAATTTTGCTGAACTGCCTTCATATCCTTCAATAAACAGGGCGGGATGACAACAAATTTGCCTTAAACGAGTTAATCCAGCTAAAATTCTTATATGATTTTTTCCTAATGTAAACTTATCAACTGCTAAATGTTTTAAGGTATCATGTCTTAGTTTTGCTAAATATGCTGCATATAACTTCTTTTGTTCTGGAAGCAATTCAACAGTTTCATTCGATTCGATTTTTTCTGGAAGTTCTTTAAGTACGTTCACTTTTAGTCGCCTTAATAGGAATGGTCGAACTTTTTTAGAAATCGTTTTTCTCGTAAGATTACTAAATTCCTTCAAACCGCCAAATAACTCTGGAAAAACAACATGATAAATCGCCCAAAGTTCTTCAAGTGAATTTTCTATAGGAGTTCCAGTTAAAGCGAATCTTTGATCAGCATTTATCTTTTTAACAATCTTCGCTGTTTGAGTAAAAGGATTTTTAAAGCTTTGTGCCTCGTCAAAAAACACCGTATGGAACTTTTGTTTTTCGTACCATTTAATATCATTTCTTAGAAGCGAATATGAGGTAATGATGACATCAATACGTTCTATTTCATTTTGTAATTTCAATCTACTATTCTTATTTCCGTCTATTACGATTGCTTCTATTTCTGGAGCAAATTTGATGAGTTCGCTTAGCCAGTTATACGTTACTGCCGTTGGACAAACGATAAGAATTGGTGCATTATTTGAACGGATGTCATTTAACACCGATTGGATATAAGTTATGCTTTGTAGTGTTTTACCTAAGCCCATATCATCTGCTAAAATACCACCGAATCCGAATTTAGCTAAAGTTTTCATCCATTTGTATCCATATATTTGGTAGTCTCTTAAAATATAATGTGGAGTATTTGGAACCTCTATCTCTACTTCATTCGGATTTACTAAGCTTTCGTAAAATTGATTGAACTCGTTCCCAGTTTTAAATAAATTAGTTTCTTCTATAGTATTTAATAGATTTAGTCCATGTTTTAATGGGACGTTCAATACACTTTCATAATCTAATTCTTGAGAAGGAACGGCATTTAAAAAACGTTGAATTTCCTGTAACTCTCTAGTCTCAAGAGAGAATAATGTATCATCTTTTAATCGGAAGTATTTTCGTTTTTCCTTTAATGCTAAGATTACTTCTTTAATTTGTTTTTCAGGTATATCTAGTTCAAATTTAAATTCTAACCAATTTGTTCGTTCTCTTTTTAAATTAACTCGTATTTGCGGCTTCTTATTTTCTTTAAAAATTCTATTTCTCACTGCAGTTGTTGCATAAATTTCGGTTAGTTTTTCTAGTTTGGGTACAATATGTCTTAAAAACTCATATTCCAATTCTTCATTTTGTAAAAAATAGCCACCTTCTGTTTTTGAAAAAGAACTATCCTCCATTAACTGTAAAATCTCTAATTCTTTTTCCTCATCTCTAATTAAAGTTTTACTAAGCTTTGGTTCCCTTTTATCAAGTGGATTAATTACAATTCGATCATAATGAAATTCAAGACCTGCTAAAAACTTATTTTTTACTCGATCTAAATATAGCTTTGAGATTAGTGGCGTATTTGAAAATTGATTTGATAGAGTTGGCGGAATATTAACTTTGCCAAGCTTTTTTAGACCAGGAATAACTTGTTCGAAGTATAACGGAATTTGATCAGGTGTAATATGAATTTTTTCAGAAGTTGATTTATTAACTAATTGTCTTAATTCCACAAGTCGATTAAAATCCTCAATGGTTAAATTATATATTCTTCCATCATATAAGACTTTAGAATAGGCCTCTAGTATGGTTAATTGATTGATCCCATTTGCAGTTAATGTGTACTGGCCATTTAAGAGTTCAAATTCAAATTTTAAAGGTAATTCCATTTCAGAAAACGAAATCCCATGATAAATATTACCGTTTTCAATTATTTTTACATTATTCGTAGTCGATAATAAATTGATTAATTGATTAAAAATGGATGGTGATATAATCATATAATCATTCGAAAATACTGTCGTTTTATTCATATATAACGAATCAATAAACATCATCTCATCATCTAATAATTTTATTAATTGTTCCCATATCGAATTTACCTCATCTTTCACACAATGAAAAAGAGGATCAAAAATAAACTCAGTTGATACTTCACTTGGTTTTCCCTCTTTTATGCTCCATAAAAACTGTCGTAAATTTTCTACTTTTTTCGTTTTAGAAATCATTGAAATCCCTATCATATTAAACCCATTTTTAATCTCAACTACTTCACAAACGAACTCAAAATCAACAATCTGTCTATTTTCAAAATGTCTTTGTTGTTTTGTATTTCGAACCATCTTTTCATTAAATAAAGCTAAAATTCCATTCGACATACTCATATTGTTATTTTCTTTCTTAACTACTTCAGGAAAAACATCTATTTTCTGGTTCTCATAAATTGAAATGAGAACAGCAGCTATGTGCTGACAATCTGTTTTAATTGATGCTAGTTTGGGGCAGGTACATGTGCAATAAAAATCCCCATTTTCTTCTTTTATAACATTAACAGTAAACTTTTCAGATCCTTCTACGTTTGCTGTACATGTATTTTTAGTATATTTTTCGATGATCACTTTGTTTGAGCGATAAAAAGAGTCTCCCCTTTTGAAGGAGACAATTCCGCATCGTTCTTTAATTATTTTATGACTAATCAATATATCCAAACAATTGCTCCTTTTCCTTTGCTAAACTAATACATCTATTTTATCATTTATTGTCTATTTTTCTAAAAAATTGCTTTTGAATAAACAAAAAAAGAAGCCATTTTTATGACTTCTTTTTGTAATCATCCTTATTTTTGTTCTACAATTCCATGCCTAAAAGCATAAATAACAGCCTGTGTTCGGTCTACTACTTCTAATTTTGTCAGTATATTACTCACATGTGTTTTAACTGTTTTTAAAGAAACAAATAAGGCATCTGCGATTTCTTGATTCGATTTACCTTCTGTCATTAAGTGGAGCACTTCTTGTTCTCGAGCCGTTAAATCATCATGTAATTCACGCTGAACAGACTTTCTCATTCGATTCATCATTTTCCCAGTAACGACTGGTTCTAAAACCGCTCCACCTTTATGAGTTGTTCGAATTGCGTTTGCGATATCGCTAGCTCTTGACGTTTTTAGCATATAACTAATTGCTCCTGCATCAATTGCTGGATATACATTTTCATCATCTATAAAGCTTGTGACAATAATTATTTTCGCTTCAGGCCATTTAGAAATGATCGACTTTGTTGCTTCAATCCCGTCCATTCCTTCCATCACTAAATCCATTAATATGATATCAGGGCGTTTTTCCAGTACAAGTTCGACACCATCTTTTCCATTACTAGCTTGACCAACAACTTCAATATCAGATTGAGTACTTAAATATGTAGAAACACCCATACGTACCATTTCATGATCATCTACTAATACTACTTTAATCATTTTGCACACCTCTATTCAATTACCGGAATTTTCACTTCAATTTGTGTTCCTCTATTTGGGATACTAACAATTTTTGCAGTCCCTCCAACTTCTGAAGAACGTTCACTGATTGATTGCAATCCATATGAACCAGTTTTACGATTTTCAACGTTAAATCCGATTCCATCATCAATCATTCGTACTAACACAAAATCCTCAATTTTTCTAATCCGTATTTCAAATGTTTTTGCCTTTGCATGTCTCAACGTGTTTGATAAAGCTTCTTGAATAATTCTAAACAAATGATCTTCCACACCTTTTGACAGTGAAATATCATCAATTTTCCATTTTAGTTGAAGTGCTTGACGATTTGTTAGTTCAGTTAAAAGCTTTTCAACACCTTCTTTTAAACTTTTCCCTTCTAACTGAACTGGTCTTAGATGTAGTAAAAGTGCACGCATTTCTGATTGAGCATTAATGGCCATTTTTTCAATATACTGTAGTTGTTCTTTGAACGTTGTTTCACCAAGTTCATTTATGGCTGAAATCATCATGGAAATCGCAAATAATTGTTGGCTAACAGAATCATGTAATTCCCTAGCGAGTCTATGTCTTTCTTTCGTTACAACATCTTCAATTGTTTGAGATTCCATTAATTTCTTTTCATCAACTAGTTTTTGAACAGTCTTTCTTGAATCCTCAATTTGTTTTGAAATTTTTTGAATCTTTAATTCGATTTCATTATCAATTGAACGAATCGGTTGTTCAGTTTCTTTATGATAAATTCCATTTTCTGCCTTTGTTAATCCTTTTAATAAGGCTTTTTCATTATGACGTATTGTACTTAAAACCGCTGTACTATAGACAATTGATATAATAATAATTGCTACAAAAATAATTAATATTAAAGGGAAATTTCCAATTTTATACAAAAATAATTTATCTAGAAAAGTATGATCAATGAAATAATAGACGATTCCACAAATTAAAATACAAGACGTAAATGCGGCAAGACAAATTGATAAAAAGATACCTTTATCGATTTTCATTTATTTGTCACCTCTATATTTCCGATCGCTAAAGAAGTAACAATTTTAATCTTTCTAGAAGCTTCTTTATAATCATTAGAAGTAAATTTACAATTTTTATTAAATCCACTTATTTCATTTTTAAGTATATTAATTTTACCAAATAAAGTTGCATGGTGAATTGAAACTTCTAAGTCATAAGGTACATACAAACTAATGTTGCCTATGATCCCATTTAATACTAAAACTGTTTCACCTTCTGGAATAAAAGACTCAGAAAGATCAATTGTGACATCTCCAATGCCAAAATAATAATCCACATCATCCAATTCAAACGTGTCATTTTTCAAATGAATATTTGAGAAAAAACGATTTGAAATAAGCGTACTTGTTTGAAAAACACCTGTATTTGTAGTTTCAACAATATTTGGTACGATTACTTTTTCATTAAACTTCGAATTAACAAAGATTAAGTATCCAATATATATAACGATAAATGATAGTACTCCTAGTATCGATTTTAATTGAAAAACATTACTGATGAATAAAATGATCCCACCAAAAAATGCAATATTTGCTGATGTAGAAGGGTAAACTTTGCGTTTTTTAGCCCCGTATTGGAATAAATAAATGCCTACTGCAGCTGCAATTATCGCAAAAGGATTCATAAATAAATCAAATAACAATCCTATACCTGCGATTATGAACAATAACCCGGTTAATTCATTGCTAGTCAACCGTCTAAGACGCTTCATATAGTTCTCCTCTATTCACTAAACTAACTTGTTAATAGCAATTGAAGCCTTTGTTATTAACTATTCTACTATGTAGTTTATCTATTTTTTCTTAATTATGACACAAACTTAAGTATTGTCTTTTCTCGGTCTTAAGACTGAGATTCACGTGTTGAAAAAGAACTTGTCAATCAATCAGCTATATTATCAGTTTAAACGAAGCAGTGTGTGGTTGATTTCCACTACAGGATTCTCGCTTTCCATGGGGCGAGACCTGAGCCTCCTCGGCGGCGCGCCTGCGGGGTCTCAGCCTTCCCGCATTTCCCATAGGAGTCGAGAATCCTTCCGTTCCAATCAACTTCTTCATATTAAAAAAGCATATAAAAAGAACTCAATAAATCCCCTTTAATTAGAGAAAAATAGAAATTAAATATTCGATTATATTACTTAAATTAGATAAATCGTCTACTTATAAACCAAAATTTAAATTTGTTCTTCAAACAATTAGCATCTCAATTCTTTATATTCTAAAAGTGCAATCAATAAAAATTTGTATATTTTTTCCACAAACTTATTAACGATAAAAACAAATTAATTACAGCTTCAAGTGATTACAAATTTACTATATCTAAACTTAGTAAGATTTAAATTATTGAATATTTTATATTGCAACTCTGTACTAAATCATAAACCATTTATGAGTGAGATTTCCTCATTTTTTCTTACTAATCTACATATTTAAGTTTGTTATGTATACGTAAAGTTTATTTCCTCTCCTGGATACTCTTTATATCTATGGAGAGATATTAGTCTATTCGTTTCTGCAAGGCCTTTAGTCTTCGCAATATCCGCTCCGATCTACTTTTTTGTCAAAAAAACTATCTCAAAAGTGATAATAAAAACATCCTATCACTACTCAAAATAAACTGAAAAACTTCTCAAAGAAAAAGAAGAGTATAAATACTCTTCTCCTCTTATTTATAAGACTTACTATTCATCATTTTGCTAACTTTTTTCCACTTTTCTCTTTCTTGTCTAGCGAGTGATGCGTCTTGTTTGCGTTCAGCGTATGCTAGTTCTTTCATAAGTTTGCGGTAGCTTGTGAGTCTTTCGGGTTCTAAATCGCCGTTTTCAATTGCTCGATTTACTGCACAGTCAGGTTCTTTCGAATGTGTACAGTCTGAGAATTTACATGATTTAGCTAGTTCTTCGACATCTGTAAATGTTGAGCTAATATGTTCTTCTCCACCCCAAAGTTGTAACTCTCGCATTCCTGGTGTATCGATTACCATCCCGCCTGATGGTAGGAAGAATAATTCACGATGTGTTGTAGTATGTTTACCGCGGTCATCACCTTCACGAACATCTTGGGTGATTTGCTTTAACTCACCAATTAACGCGTTTAATAATGTAGATTTACCGACACCAGAAGAACCAAGTAATGAAACAGTTTTTCCGAGTGAAATCAATTGCTTCAGTTCTTCAATTCCTTCACCGTTTGTACTATTAACTGAGAAAATCGGAACTCCAAAGGCAATCTCTTCTACTTCTGCCATTTTACCAGGTAGATCATTGCATAAATCCTTTTTTGTTAATACGATAATTGGACTTGCTCCACTATCATATGCAACAAGTAAATATCGTTCTAATCTTCTTATATTAAAATCGTTATTTAATGCCATTACTAAAAACACATAATCTATATTTGCAGCTACTACTTGTTCTTCAATCTTAATACCGGCAGATTGTCTTGAAAATTGGCTTAATCTTGGTAACACTTTTTGAATAATTGCTTTATTTTCGCCATTTAAAGGTTCGATCACAACCCAATCTCCAACTGACGGATAATCACTTTTTACATTTGCTTGGAATTGAAATTTCCCTGATACTTCTCCAGTTAATTCATTTTCTCCATCATGTAACTTATAAATTTGTCTTTGCTCAGATATTACTCTAGCAACAACTGTATTTTGATCCATTTCGCCGAACGATTCTTTCCAACCTAATTGTTCTAAATTCATGTATGTCCTCCAATTATATAAGGACAATAGTGAAGATTTACTTCAGTTTTTGTCCCTTCATTTTCACCTGTTTTTGAAATAAATTAGTTAACTTTCCCATAATTCATCACTCCGTTTCATTTATAGTACTTTCAGTATATCCAAAATTTTGAAAATCGTCCATATGAATTAATTGAATATTAGCAAAGGACATAACATTCTATTTAATTCGACATATTTAGACAATTACCAATTTTTAGGTTAATTAAACTTTTATAATATTAAAAGAAAAAATAATAAAAACCCTTGAAATATTTCAAAAACTTATTATTATTTAAATATAGGTCTTTTTGTTTAGACCCAAAAAAATCCGGTCATTAGACACAGTCTTTAAAATATTGATTTAATGAGAAAAATCAGTATTGCAAGATTTGTCTGACAATATAAAAAACTTTACAGAGATAAGCTGTTATGTGTTATACTAAAATAGTAAATTGATTCCGCGATTTTTTTTGAGGAATCATATATAAATTTAGTAGAATTGCGCTGTTGAAAAATAGTTAAAATTTTTTTAACTTAAATTGTCGAAATTTGTAGAATTTGTAATTTATTTTTAGACTAAATTGACAGAATAGTACATGAATTTGCGACAATAAATATTCATACAGAGAATTACACAAAATAGCACTTATGAGGGAGGAATTTGAATGAGCGTAGCAACACAACAAAAAAACGTTTCATCAAACGAGCAAAAACCGAAAACGAAACACCCGCCTGGCCTTTACCTATTATTTGCAACAGAGGCTTGGGAGCGCTTTAGTTACTATGGAATGCGTGCACTATTAGTTCTTTATTTAACAACAACTGTTGTTCAAGGTGGACTAGGATTTAAAGATGCTTGGGCACTTCAACTTTATGGATTATTTACTGGACTTGTATATTTCACTCCAATCATTGGTGGTTGGATTACAGATAATTTCCTTGCCAAACGTCGTGCTATTACTCTTGGTGGTATTATTATGGCAGCTGGTAACATCGCTTTATTCGGTATTCATTCTTCAACTGGTTTATACCTTGGATTAATTTTAATGATTATCGGTAATGGTTTCTTCAAGCCAAACATTTCAACAATTGTTGGTGAACTTTATGAAGGAGATGACCCACGTCGTGATGGTGCATTCACAATCTTCTACATGGGAATCAACTTAGGTGCTTTCTTTGCGCCATTCGTAACTGGTTATTTAGCTCAAACTTTATTTGTGTCTAAAAATGCTGCTGGTGCTGATATATTTGGTTACCGTTATGGTTTCTTAGCAGCTGCGATTGGTATGATTATTGGACAAATTATTTTCAACTTATTAGCTTCAAAATATCTTGGTGATTTAGGTACAAAACCTAGTGCTAAGGTGATCAAAGAGGGTAACAAAGCTTCAGTTAAGGATGTTCCTCTTACAAAGAAAGAAAAACAACGTACTACAGTTATCTTTATCTTAGCTGCATTCGTAGTATTTTTCTGGGCTGGATTTGAACAAGCTGGTTCTTCATTAACACTTTATACTGAACGCTTCTTGGATCTTAAAGTTGGTAGCTTCAATGTACCATCTGCATGGTTCCAATCTGTTAACCCATTATTCATCATGCTTTTCGCTCCAGTAGTATCAGCTATCTGGATTAAATTAGCAAGAAGTGGTAAAAACATTAGTGTTCCTGCGAAAATGGCAATGGGACTTATCCTATTAGGTGTTGGTTTCGCATTCACAATTATGGCAGTAATGAAAACTGGTTCAGATCCAAATCATATTACTGTAAAAGCAAACATGATGTTCATGGTTATGACATATTTCTTCCATACAATTGCTGAATTAGTACTTTCACCAGTTGGTTTATCAGCAGTATCTCGTTATGCACCAGTTAAACTTGCTTCATTATTAATGGGTGTATGGTTATCATCAAGTTTCATTGCAAACTTAGTTGGTGGTCAATTAGCTGCATTTACAACAACTTTAGGTATGTTACAAGTATTCTTAGTAGTAGGTGGAGCTGCAATCTTAGCAGGTTTAATCTTACTTGCATTATCACCAAAACTTGCAAAAATGTTAGACTAATTAATAAAATTAAAAAGCACTCGAAAATTCGAGTGCTTTTTTTTATACATTAAGTAAGTATAAATTGGCAGCGGAGAAGAAAAAAAGACGTAGAAGTATAAGTGCAACTACCCCTCTGTCTTCGCCTAAGGGCTCGCCAATCGGGGAGTTTTCTTTATTTACCAGTACTACCAAAACCACTTACTCTGTCTTCACCTGCGATATCATCATCAGCTAATAAGAACTTTTGGAAAACTGCTTGTCCAATTCTCTCTCCCTTTTGAATGATAACAGCCTCTTTTGACACATTGATTAATTGCATCATGATATGTCCATCGTTTGAAGGATTACTGTAGTAGTCTGAATCGATCACTCCTACCCCATTTCCTTTCATTAATCCTTTTTTTAATGGTGTAGACGATCGAACAAATAATGCTAAGAATTCGTCTCTTTGCATATATGCTTTTAGTCCTGTTGCAATTAATTTTATTTCATTAGGATTTATAATTGTTTCTTCAATACTTTCAATATCATACCCAGCTGCATGTGTAGTTGCTCTTTTTGGTAAATTTACTCCGCAGTCTTCAAATCCTTTTGCTATTTCAAATCCTCTTACTTTTTCCAATACTTTCACCCTTTACCATTTATTCCAATACTAGTGTAACATAGAATTAAGCAGGTTCAAGGAAAAGAAGGGAATGGATGGTCTTTTCTCCATACACATGCCCTTAATAGTCTCTCCTTTTGGTAAAGCACCGGACCTGTTATTCATTTTTGCAATGCTATTATCGTTTAATCACATAATAATCCTGTGTATTATATTGTCTAAATCCACAACCTGTATATAATTTCTTCGCATTACTATTTTCAAGCGCTACTTCTAGATGGATTTCGTTTCCAATTTTATTTTCTTTTTCGATGATTTGAAGTAATGCATTTTTACCATAACCTTTACCTTGGTATTCTGGAAGAATTGCAAAACCATAAATCCAACTTTCATTATTTTCACGTAAAAGGCTCAATTTACCGATTTTTTCATTATTTACTTCTATTATATATAGTGCACGATCAGGCTCATTTAAAATGCGTTGATTATATTTTTCGGCATCATTTTTTTCAAATCCAAAACATACAACATCTAAATTTGAGATAAATGCAAAATCTAGTTGTACTGCTTTAGTGAAATTAACAATCGGTGTAAATTCTATTAGTTCTTGTTCTTTCCATACCATTTGATATTCAGAAAATGAATATGTACAATTTTCTTGTTTTTTAATAAATTCTTTTGCTGTTTTTGATACTTCTGGAGCGTTTAATAATATTGTACTAACTGGTGCTAAATTGTTTAATGCTTCATTTAATAAGTTTGAAAATATTCCTTTTCTGCGAAAGTTTGGGTGAACCATACCACAGATTTCAACTTTTTCACCAAAATAGTAAGTTGCTACAAACCCTACTAGTTGATCTTTATCATAATAAAAGAAATCTTCCTTTAAATCGTTCTTCCGATTTCTTAGCATCTCCCAATTTAACTTTAAATTTATTTCTTCAAATTTTTCGCATTCATCTTGTAAATGTTTAATTTCGATTAATTGTTTTTCAGTAATCAATTTTTTTCACCTTTTCTTAAATTATTTCAAAAGCAATTATTCAACAATTTTTTCGATTCCCAGTAATGCCCTTTAAATTTTCTTTATTTCTTCAAGAAGTACTTCTAGAGCATTACTTTGATTCGATGTTTTCAGATTATTAATAAAGACATCCCTTTTGTTTTGAAGTTCTTCAATTGATTGTTGAAGTGTTTTTATTGTTAAATCTTCTTCCTCTAACATTAATGCATAGCCTTTTTCTTTAAAGGATTTAGCGTTTAATATTTGATCACCCCTACTTTGATTTTTCGTAAGGGGGATGATTAACATAGGTTTATGTAATGCTAAAAATTCAAATATTGCATTTGAGCCACCTCTAGTAATAATCATTTGAGATGCTGCTAATAGGTCTGCAAGTTCATCATGAACGTATTCAAACTGCTTATATCGTTCAATATTTTGTAAACTTTCATCCACATTACCTTTACCACATAAATGAACAATCTGATAATTTTTCGTTAATTCCTTTAAAGAATCTCTAACAGTTTCATTTATTTTTTTTGCACCTAAGCTCCCACCCATTACCGTTATAATAGGTAGATAACTTTTAAAATTGAGATAGTCGATCCCTTTTTTTCGCGAACCATTTAAAAGTTCTTTTCGGATTGGTGAACCAATTGATGTCGTCTTGCTTTTTGGAAAATAATTTTTAGCTTCTTCAAATGAAGTAAAAATCTTTGTGGCAAATCGTTGTGATATTTTATTAGCAAGACCTGGAGTCATATCACTTTCATGTATAAAAATTGGAATTTTTAACGTACTAGCTGCTATTATGACGGGGACAGAAACAAAACCACCTTTTGAAAAAACTAGACTTGGTTTCAGTTTTTTTAAAACTTTTCTAGCATCAAGGCAACCTTTTAGTACACGAAATAGATCAACAACATTTTCAAAATCAATATATCTTCTTAATTTACCACTTGAAATGCCATAATATGGTACATCAATTTTATTAATTAACTCATTTTCAATTCCTCTTTTAGATCCGATGTAGCGTATATCCCATTCATCTTTACTCAATTCATTAATAATCGCAATATTAGGTGTTACATGCCCAGCTGAGCCACCACCAGTAAATACAATCGTTTTTTTAGACATAATAACTCCAATCTAGTAAATAAGTCCGTTTATTTACTAATAACTTAGTCAAATTTTTTTACATACCCAATACTGCTATCTACATATCCTAACCTTTTATAAAAACGATGAGCTACTTCCCTTTCATCTCTTTTACCGCTAGTTAATCCAATTCCTAAAGCACCAACGTCTTTAGCCCATTTTTCAGCTTTTGCGATTAATTGTTTTCCGATTCCAATTTTCCTGTACCGCTCGTCAACAACAAATGCAACAATTCGTACACTTACTTCATTTCTTTCGTAAAAATGCCCTCTAAATAATCCAACAATCCCTACTATTGTATCATCTACTTCAGCTACAATAGTAAAATAATGCGGATTATTCTTTATTTTCTCATATCGGACTCTCATTTCCTGTTCAGTAGTCGGATAACCTAATTGGTTCATAAGACTAGATAGATCTTGTACATCTGTTTCTTTCACTTCTCTTATGATCATTTCTGCACCTCTTTTATTCGTCGTTCGATAGATCTCCTAACTATCTTTATGTTTCTTTTTAGTTAAAAAATGCTTATTTTGATAAAGTATCGTGTTTCTAATTTCACGATCAATAAATTGTATAAACCATATAAAAAATGCATTACCTCTTTTTACAGAAGTAATGCATTTACATTTTGATATAGGATATTTATCTCTCATTATTTGGGTCGACTTCAAACCATTCTGACATTGATAAATTTGTCGTCTTGTCTTCCCAGTCATCAATTGATAAATCTGAAAAATTTGTTTCTAATAATTGTTCAGATGTTTTTTGCGTAGTGTTGTTTTCATGTTCGTATTGTTGATGTTCCGCTACATGTTTATGTGTATCTGAAGACGCTAATTCTGTATAATTTTTTTGATTTAAACTCGTTATATCTGCTGAGGAATATAGCGATTGACTTTCATCGATTACACTAGCAGTAAGCTGATCCATTTTATCATTGTTTTGATTATTATACTTTTTCCTATTCGCAGCAACTCTAGAGTTTTTCGTATTTGCCTCTTCGTGTTCATTTTCTTCTTTATGATCTCTATGCCCTTTATGATCATGTTCATTATGATCATGCTCTTTGTGATTGCTTTCAAAAATACTTGCTGAAAATTCTTCTACATTATTTAAAAGATTTTGAGCCCAATTATGAGCGTAATTATGGTCATGATGTTCTCTATTTTCTTTTTGTTCACTTTGCTCGGGATGTGCATGGTGTTCTTGGTGTTCTTGATATTCATGACCTTCGTGATTTTCATGATGGCCTTGATTCTCGTGATGTGCCTGGTGTTCTTGACGTTCGTGATTTTCATGATGATTTGAATTTGATTCATTTTCATTAATCATCGATAAAGTAGTTTTAAGTTCTTTTTCTATATTAACAATTTGATGATCAAAATTATGTAATTGCTTTTTGATCTTCTCCATATGAGACTCAATTTCATCTATTCTTTTATTAACTTTATGCATATTTTTTTGATGTTCATTTTTTTTCAAATCAAATTGCTCTAATAATTTATCAAATGAAAGATCCATTTTCCTCACCTATTTCGTTTTTTACTATTATGTGTAAATCATCTAAAAACATAAGCTTCTATTTGCTCCTTAATGTAAATTTAACAAAAAATAAAAGGGACTCCTCTTAGAAGTCCCTTTTACAACTATTATCATTCATGTATTTTAAATAAAATTTTACCAGTAAGTACTGTTACATCATTCTGATTTTTTGCATTTACTTTAAAATACAAGCTGTTTTCTTCTGTTTTTTCTAGAATTGAACTTAATGTAATCACATCATTTAGAAATACCATATTTTTAAATCGAATCGAGTAATTTTCAATAAATCCAACTTCATAATAATCCGAAAAAAGTTTCGCTAAATTCCCCATAGTCCACATACCATGTGCGATTATGCCTGGTAAGCCAGCTTTTTTCGCTTCATCATCTATTGTATGAATCGGATTAAAATCTCCTGAAGCACCAGCATATTTAATCAGATCAATTCGTGAAACTGGGTCAAGTACAACTGGTTTTAGAGAATCACCTGTTTGTAAGTCTAAAAGAACACTCATACAGTCAACACTCTCCTAACTTCTTCAGTAATAATGACAACTGATTTAGCAGAAAATATACTATTTCCAGATTGGTCTTCACCATGATCAGAAAGAACTAAGAAACCCATATATCCTTGACCACCACGTTTTTCATAATAATCCTTTATTTCTGTATAACAGTTAATTGTTTCACCTACTAAAAGTGGTCTTTTGTATTCAAACGTCTGTTCTCCATGAATCAAACCGACATTTGGTAAGTTAAAATTTTCTATTTTCCCATAATCAAACACTCTTGGAAATGTAGGTGGAGCAATATTTTGTCCAAATCTCGATTTCATTCCATAGTCTTCATCAAGATAGATTGGATGCAAATCTCCAATTGCTTCAGCGAATTTTTTTACTGCACCACGCTCAACAATATTTTTTACATGTTTAGACCTTTTTCCAATAAAAGCTTGAAACATATCATTCACCTCATTTTTTTAAGATTTAGGACCACCAGCAACATATAAAACTTGACCGTTAACATAAGATGATTTTTCATCAGCAAAAAATGCAATAGCATTTGCGATATCTTCAGGTTTGCCAGTTCTTCCAGCAGGTATCTGGCTTAAACTTGCTTCAACTAATTGCTCAAATGTAATCCCTATCCGCTGTGCTGTTTCTTTTGTCATTTCAGTTTCGATAAAACCTGGTGCTACAGCATTTGATGTAATACCATATTTACCTAGCTCGATTGCTAGCGTTTTCGTTAATCCTTGTAACCCTGCTTTAGCAGTTGCATAATTTGATTGTCCACGATTTCCAAGTGCAGATGTAGAAGAAATATTAATAATTCTTCCATATTTTTGTTTTACCATAAATACTTGAGCAGCACGTACGACATTAAATGAACCTTTTAAATGAACATCCATGACTGTATCCCAGTCTGAATCAGTCATTTTAAATAGTAAATTATCACGAATAACGCCAGCATTATTGACGACAATATCTATTGAACCGAAAGTCTCATTAACCTCTTTCATCGCCGTTTCAACTTCATTCGCATTTGTTACGTTGGCAACTTTTGTGTAGAGTTCATATTGCTTAAATTCTGTAGCCGTTTGCTTGAGTGCTTCTTCATTTACATCAATAATAGCTACTTTTGCTCCTTCTGTTGCAAATAATTCTACGATTCCTTTTCCAATACCACGACTACCACCTGTAATAAAGGCTACTCTTCCTTCAAATCTTCCAGCCATTTTTCCTCGCCCCTTTTTGTCTAATTTATACGAATTGGCCTAATTTCACATGACCTTTTAATAAATTACGTGAAATGATTAGTCGTTGAATTTCATCAGTGCCATCATAAATTCTCCAAAGTCTAGCTTCACGGTACCATCTTTCGATTGGAAGTTCTTTTGTATAACCAATACCTCCGTGAATTTGAAGTACACGGTCAACGACACGATTGCCCATATTTGAACCATATAGTTTAGCCATCGACGCTAAATGTCTATTATCTTCTCCTTGATCAAGCGTATATGCTGCATTTAAAACGAGCCATTTTGCTGCTTCAATTTCGACAGCTGAATCTGCAATTTGCCATTGTATCGCCTGTCGCTCGGCAATTGGTTTTCCGAATGTCTCTCTTTCTTTTGAATAGTCAATTGCCATTTGTAATAATCGCTCAGCTGCTCCAACCGCATTTGCCCCAACGATCCATCTTGCAAATCCAATCCATTCAAGTCCTAAATTATATCCTCCATGTAATTCACCTAAAATATTTTCTTCAGGTACTCGTACATTATCAAAAACTAAACCAGCAGGTCCCCATTCGCCCATTGTATGAATATATTCAGATTTCCATCCCATTTCACGATCGACAATAAAACAAGTTACCCCATCACGACCACCTGTTTTTTGATGTTTTTCTTTATCGGTAATTGCAATGGCCATTACGAAATCCGCTTCATTTCCGCCTGTAATAAATGTTTTTTCACCATTTAATAACCATTCATTTCCATCCTTCACAGCAGTCATTTTAATATTTTGAGTATCAGAACCAGCATTAGGCTCTGTCATGGCAAAACATGATTTCTTTTCGCCATTAATTGTTGGAATTAAATATTTCTTTTTTTGTTCTTCATTACAATAAAATAATATATTATCCGCAAAACCTCCAAATTTAAAAGGAACAAATGTTTTTGAAATTTCCATGTAAATAATCGCAAGCATCATCTGTCCTAAATCAGCACCACCGTATTCGGCAGGCGTATTTATTCCCCAGAACCCAGCTTTTTTAGCTTTTAATTGGAGTTCTTCTAAAACTGCAGGATCTAAACTCGGTCTACCTTCACGCTCATTTCGAAGTACATCATTCTCTAACGGAATTAATTCTTTTTCAACAAATTTTCGAATTGTTTTTTGAATCATTTTTTGTTCATCAGTCAGGCGTAAATGCATATAATCTCCCCCGTTTTTAGTTTCCCGATCATCAATATTTTCACTTTTAAAGTTGATTAGTTTTTCGGCTCTAAAATCACTTTACCTACTGTCTTTCTTGATTGTAGGATCGTATGAACATTCGCTGCTTCACTTAATGGAAAAACTTCTCCAATCGTGATTTTCAATTTTCCTTCAGCTAGATATGTGAACAATTCTTCAAGGCTTTGTTGAATTAAAGCTTTTCTTCTTAATAGCGGTGGTAAGAAAAATCCGATGACAGATTGATTTTTGGCCATTAAGGAAGAAGGGTAAAATTTACTTTGTTGACCACTTGCTACACCATAAATGACTAATCTACCAAAATATGCTAAACAATCTAATGTTTTATAAAAAACATCTCCTCCAGCCATTTCCAGAGCAACATCTACCCCTTTACCATTCGTTGCTTCAATAACTTTTTTATGCCAGCCTTCTTCTGTATAATTAATGAGTACATCTGCACCCATTTCTTTAGCTAAATTTAATTTTTCCGTAGTACTTGCTGTAGCAATCACTTTTCCGGCTCCAAAAAGTTTTGCTAGTTGCACAGCTAAAGTACCTAGCCCACCTGCAGCAGCATGAACTAACACCGTTTCACCAGGCTCTAACATACCCATTGTTTTTAAAATATGGTAAGCACTTAGCCCTTGAACGGGTAATGCTGCAGCTATTTTAAAGTCCATATTTTTTGGTAAATGAATAATAGATCGCTCATCAGTAATGGCAAAATCTGAGTAACCACCACATTCCAGCATTGAAACTACACGATCTCCAACTTTAACCGAAGTAACTTCTTCTCCAATTTCAACGACTATTCCAGCTACTTCAGCACCAGGGACATAAGGCAAAGTGGTCTTAACAACATATTGATTTTCTCGTCGTGCAGTATCTGCATAGTTAACACCAGCAGCATGTACTTCAATTAATACTTCTTTCCCTTTTGGAACAGGTCTTTCTAATTCAACCTTTTCTAGTACTTCTGGTCCGCCAAATTGTTTGAATTGAATTGATTTCATTCTATTCTTCCTTTCAATTTTTATTTTCCAGTAAATATAGCTTTTCTTTTTTCTTTAAAAGCTGTAACGCCTTCTTGATGGTCTTCAGTTGCAACCATTAACGGCTGTGTAATTCTTTCTAGTTCAAGCATTTCGTCTAATGTTGACGTAAAGGACTGATCAATTAGTTTTTTCATCATTCCAGTTGCTTTGCCAGGTCCTGCAGCAATTTTGTTTGCAAACTTCATTGTTTCTTCTGCTAAATTTTCAACGGGTACAAGTGAATTCGCGACCCCTAATTGATACATTCGTTCAGCTGATACAGGCTCTGCAGTAAAGAAAAACTGTTTTGCTAAATACGGACCGATTAACCTCGGTAAAAAATACGACCCTCCACCGTCTGAAATTAGACCAACTTGAGAAAAACTTAAAGCAAACTTACTATCATTAGCCGCTATTATTAAGTCACAAGCTAAAGCTAAGTTAAAACCAGCCCCTGCAGCAAAACCATGAACAGAAGCAATGACGGGCTTTTCTAGTTCTCGAATCGATTTGATCACTGTATTTAATACCCCAATATGTTCGTATACATCATTTGGAGAAACCTGTCCCATCGTCTTAACGTCTCCACCTGCTGAAAACGAACGACCTGCACCAGATAATACAATTACTTTTATTTCCGGATTATTTCTAGCTTGATTAAGTGCTTCAACGATTCCATTTAACATTTCATGACTAAATGAATTAAGACTTTCAGGTCTATTTAACGTTAATGTTAAAATTCGGTCCTTAACTTCCACTAATAAGTGTTGATTACTCATATAATCCACTCCTTTTATGCGAATCTATTTAACTGCTAAATTATGGCCAATCCTAATCAAATTTTCTGTAAATTGATCAAATTTTGAAAAACGTTCGTCACTTGTTTGTCCAGCCTTGAATCGATAAAATATTTGTTGAACAATTACAGCCAATTTAAAATAAGCAAAAGCCATATAATAGTTTATATTTGATAAATCTCTTCCACTTCTTTTTGCATATGTTTCAATAAATTGTTGTCTTGTAAAAAATCCTTCTTGAATCGTAACTGGAGGCTTAACTAATCCATTTTTTAATAAATCGGGATCTTCATTTTGAATCCAATAGCTTAAAGCAACTCCTAAATCAGCTAAAGGATCACCAATCGTTGTCATTTCCCAATCAAATAGTCCAATCATCTCTTTTAAATCACTGCTAAACATTGAATTATTTAATTTAAAATCATAATGAATAATGGATGAGTCATGTTTTTTTGGTACATTATTTATTAACCAACTCATTAAGCAATTAACTTCTGCAATTTCACTAGTCTTAGCTCTGTTATATCGTCCAATCCAACCATTAACTTGTCTTTCCATAAAATTCTCAGGTTTACTTATTTCAAGGAGTGCTGTTTTTGAATAGTCAATAGAATGTAATTCAACTAACTTATTTACCATTACATTCGATATATTTCTTCGATCTTCAACCGTTACGTTTAAATGTGGAGGGAATGATGAGTCAAATACTTCGCCATTTTTTCTTTCCATAATGAAAAATGGACTACCAACGATTTCTTCGTTTTGTGAATATAAAATCGGTTTTGGTGCAGCTGAAAAATGAGGATGTATTTCTGATAAAATACGAAATTCTCTTTTCATATCATGTGCTTTAGGAGCAACTGGGCCAAGTGGTGGTCTTCTTAACACAACTTCCCACTCCCCAATTTTTAGTAAATAAGTTAAATTTGAATGACCTGCAAAGAACTGACGAATGATTAATTCTCCTTCAGGGAGGTCTACAATATTTTCTTTTAAAAATTTATGTAGTACGAGATGGTTTAACTCTTCACCTTTGCGAACTCGTTTCGTTTCTAATTCTATTTTTCCAGTCATTTTGCCCCTCCTTTATTATGAAAATTCAGTTTATTTCACAACTAAATGTCTCTCTAACTGTTCTCTAAATAATTCAGGAATTTCTTCACTTTTTTGCTCTTTAAAATTAAAAAATACAATTATTGCATTACCAGTAGCAATCATTTTGTTTGTCTCTTCACAGCATATTTCATGTTCAAGATGAAAGCTTTTATTTCCAATCTTTGAAATATAACTCGATACAATCAATTTTTGGTTAAAACGACCTTGATTAATAAAATCACACTTTGTAGACGCCAGAATAAACTTCCAATCTTCTAGATTCATAGAATAACCAAGCGACTCGAAGAATTTTATTCGTGCTTCCTCTAAATAAATGAAGTAACTAGTATTGTTTATATGACCTAATGCATCGGTTTCACAAAATCTTGGAGTAACTGTGAATTTCATCATAGAACTACCTACCTTTATGATTCAAATTTTTGCAGCTCATAAATACTAACTAGTCGGTATGTAATTAGTAAGGAGAGTTAAACTAATTCTCCTTACTTTAAATTAATCCCTTTTAAAATCATTTCTTGAAATGTCTTCGCTATTTCTAATGCTTTTTTTGTACCTTCTGGGTTATACCATTCATAGCTCCAGTTCATCACACCTAAAATAGCAAATGAAACTATCGGTACGTCGAAATCGGATCTTAAGTCTCCATTTTTAATTCCTTCATTTAGAAGCTTTTCAATATTAAATCGATATAAATCCCTTTTGGCTTTAATTTCAGTTAAACTTTCAGGGCTTAAATGTCTCATTTCTCTATAAAACACTTTTGCACTGGCACCTTGCTTTTTAATATCTAATAAACTTAAGTAGATTACTTCAAAAAGCTTATCAGAAAAGCTTTTTTCAGAATCATTAATTACTTCTTCCTGCTCATTTAGCACTTCATCAATAAAATGAAGATGAATATCCATTAGAAGCTGTTCTTTACTCGTATAATAGTAGTAAAATGTTCCTTTCGTAACGCCAATCGATTCGACGATATCTTGAATAGATGTACTTTTAAATCCTTTTTGGTCAAATAGCTGGATTGAATATTCCTTTATTTTTTGTTTCATTAGATGTCCTCGCAATCTTAAAAATTCAATAGAATTATATCATAGCTAAAAGGAAGATTTTATAATAATCTAATTAATTAAGTAAAAGGACATCTCTTCTTACAAAATATATAGACCTTCCTTTAGAAAAATGATTGATTTTAAATAAAGTAATTAATAAATCTATGTGTTTGCCAATTTCTATTACAGGATACTCGATTTTCTTGGGGCGGGACTTGAATCTTTTTGGATCACCTGTGAGGCCTTTAAGCTTCTATGCCTCCTGAAGTCGAGTATCCTTGCTTGGGTCAACTTAAAAAAAAGAAAAATATTAATTATTTCTGAACAGGGATCTTACTTACCGCTGGTGAATCGGATTTTCGGTTTCTCTAATCGCTCTTCTTAATATTTTTCCAACATTTGTTTTAGGTAGTTCATTTCTAAATTCAATCATTCGAGGAACTTTATAAGCCGCTAAATTACTTTTGCAGTATTCGATCATTTCTACTGAACTAACATTCATACCGTCTTTTAATACAATTACAGCTTTAACAGTTTCCCCTCTATAATTGTCTGGTACACCTATTACAACTGCCTCTTTCACGAGGGGGTGCTCGTATATTACTTCTTCTATTTCACGAGGATATATATTAAAGCCACTTGCTATGATCATATCTTTTTTTCGATCTAAAATCGTGACATATCCATCTTCATCGACGCTTGCGATATCGCCTGTATATAACCAACCATCTTTGATTGTATTAGCTGTTTCCTCTGGTAAATTCCAATATCCTTTCATCACTTGAGGGCCTTTGATAATTAATTCGCCAATTTCACCAACTGGTACTTCATCTACACCGTTTGCTAGGTCAACGATTTTTGAATCAGTCGATGGGTATGGAATCCCAACTGTTCCTGGCTTTCTTACTGCAAACGCTGGATTACAATGTGTTGTTGGGGACGCTTCAGATAGACCGTAACCTTCTAAAATCATCGCACCTGTTTTATTTTCAAACTGTTTCATTAACTCTACTGGCATTGGTGCACTACCACTATTACAAATTTTCATTGTATCGATCCCGTACTTTTCTGAATCTGGATGGTTTATTAATGCAACATACATTGTTGGAACTCCAGGAAATAATGTAGGTTGTTCACTTTTTATTGTATTTAATACCTCTTGTACTTCAAAGCGAGGAAGAATAATCATTTCATTCCCCATGAAAACGCTTAAATTTATACATACTGTCATACCATAAACATGAAAAAATGGGATGATCGATAAGACGCGCTCACGTCCTTGATCAAATGCACCTTTAAAAAATTCTTTTTGCTGCAAAATATTTGCATACAAATTTCTGTGCGTTAACATTACCCCTTTAGATCGCCCAGTAGTTCCACCTGTATATTGTAGAATTGCAACATCCTCTTCACAGTTAACATTTACGTCCTTCACATCTGGACCACCACTTTGTAAAAATTTTTCAAATGATATACCAGAATCGTAGTTTTCTTGTGATTCTGTAAAACTCACCACAATAATGTTTTGTAACTTCGTTTCATCCATTATTGATTTAACTGTAGGATACAAGCTATTTAAAACAATAATCGTTTCTGCTCCAGAGTCATTTAGTAAATCTTTTAGCTCTCTTTCAACAGACATTGGATTTACTTGCGTTACGATACCTCCTACTGTAAGAATTCCATAAAATGAAATAACATATTGTGGACAATTTGGAAGCATAATTGCTACTCGATCACCTTTTTGAATTCCATTTAGCTGTAAAGCAGAAGCTAAGGATGTTACTGCGGTATGAACTTCTTTATATGTCTTTTTTCTACCAAAAAATGATAAACAATAATGACTTGAGAAACTTTCTACAGCTTCGTTAAACATTTCTGGAATTGATTTTGCTGGGATTAATAGTTCTTTTGCAATATATTCTGGATAGTGAGATAACCAAACTTTATTTGTTGACATAATTAACTCTCCATTTCTTATCATATATATTGTGTTAAACTATTTTTTAAATTTAATTAATTAAAATATTAATCCTCCACCATCTACTGATAAAGTTGTTCCAGTGACAAATGATGCTTCTTCAGATGCTAAAAATAAAGCTACTGATGCGACTTCGTTAGGACTGCCTATTCTACCTAGAGCATTTGCACGAGACATAATCGGCCATTTTCGTTCATCATTTTTCCATTGTTCAATAATATTTGTATCAATTATGCCAGGAGCAATAGCATTTACTCGAATATTATATTTACCGTACTCAAGTGCTGCATTTTGCGTTAATAGGATTACTCCACCCTTTGACGCATTATAAGCACTAACAAACTTTTTGCCTTTTAAACCTAGTAAACTAGCTGTATTAATAATTACTCCATTGCCTGATTTAATTAGCTCTGGTATTGCATATTTAATCCCTAAAAATACACTTTTTAAATTTGTATCGATAACAGAATTCCATTCAGCTTCATCTAAATCAACGCTTCTTACTTCTGAGTTACCAATACCGGCATTATTAAATAAAATATCGATTCCGCCAAAATGATTAACAGTTTTGTTTATTAAATTTTGAATACTTTTACTGTCGGCAACATTAGTTTTAACGAAAATTGCTTCTGCCCCTAGTTCTTTTATTAAACCTAGTGCCTCTTCACCCGTTTTTTCGTTTAGATCAGCAATGACAATTTTTGCGCCTTCTTTCGCAAAGCGAATCGCTGTCGCTCGCCCAATACCACTACCACCGCCTGTAATAATTGCGATTTTTTCTTTTAATCTCATTTTTATCCTCTCTCAATCTATAAATGATTTCATATCATTAGTTTTTTATTGTAGAGAATTCTTCCGTTATATGTTTTTTTAATTCTAATCTTGCTAATTGTGCTCGATGTACTTCATCTGGACCATCAGCTAACCTTAACGTTCTGGCATTTGCCCATTGTGCTGCTAATGAATAATCATTAGAAACACCCGCAGCACCAAAAGCTTGAATAGCTCGATCAATTACTCGTAAAGCCATAGACGGTGCTACTACTTTTATCATTGCAATTTCAGCTTTTGCCTCTTTATTTCCAACCGTGTCCATCATATAAGCTGCCTTTAAAGTTAGTAGTCTAGCTTGTTCAATTTCAATTCTAGAATTCGCAATCCATTCTTGAATAACGCCTTGATTTGCAATCGGTTTCCCAAATGCTTCTCGACTTTGAACACGCTTACACATTTCTTCAAGAGCACGTTCAGCAGCACCTATTAATCTCATACAATGATGAATTCGCCCCGGTCCTAGTCTACCTTGCGCAATGGCAAATCCTTTACCTTCTCCCCACAAAATATTTGTTGCAGGTACCCTTACATTTGTAAATGTAATTTCTGCATGTCCATGTGGAGCATGATCGTAGCCGAAAACTGGTAATACTCTTTCAATTTTTACGCCAGGTGTATTTAATGGTACTAGAATCATAGATTGCTGTTCATACTTTGGTCCATCTGGGTTTGTTTTCCCCATAAATATAGCAATTTTACATCTAGGATCGCCTGCTCCTGATGACCACCATTTCCGTCCATTAATGATATAATAATCTCCGTCTTTTTTAATACTCGCTTCAATATTTGTAGCATCAGAAGAAGCAACCTCTGGTTCTGTCATTGAAAAGCATGAGCGAATTTCTCCATTTAAAAGCGGCACCAACCATTTTTCCTTCTGCTCCGTCGTACCATATCTTTCTATCACTTCCATATTCCCTGTATCTGGAGCACTACAATTAAATACTTCAGGTCCAATTAATGATCGTCCCATAATTTCACATAATGGAGCGTATTCTAAATTCGTTAATCCTGCTCCTAAATCACTTTCAGGTAAAAATAAATTCCATAATCTTGCTTGCTTTGCCTTTTGCTTTAATTCTTCCATAATTGGCGGAACATCACTCCAACGATTTTCTTGTGCATTCAATTGTTCCTCATAAATTCGTTCATTAGGATATACATAAGCTTCCATAAATTTAGTTAATTTAGCTTGAAGCTCTTGAACTTTCGGGGAATATAAAAAATCCATCCAATCATCCCTTTCACTTATTTAATTTTCATTTAGCAAGTAAATTATTTTTTAGTATACTAATTAGCTAGCTTTCTAAAGAAATTGTGGCATTTACTACGCTCTTACCTTCTTCAAAAATTGGTACAACTTGAAAGATACTTTTATTACATACAAATTTTAATTCCTCTTCAAAACCATAGCGAATTAACATTTTACCAACATTTGATTCTTCAAGTACTACATTACATTTCTCTTTTAATCCTAAATAAAAATAATGTGCAGATTTAGCTGCATCTGATAATTCAATATTGCATGATTCATCTAATAAACAATCAATAAAATAACCTGCTCCATAAAAATCTTCCATATTAAATTGTCCTGACGATCCCGAACATACTAAAATAATCGACTCGTCCTTATAGAATTGACTTAAATGATTTGCAACTGCACTAGCATTTAAAATCGATGCAGCATATACTCTCTTAGCATTTTGAGATTTTTTTAATGCGACGGTTCCATTTGTTGTTGATAAAACAATCGAATGACCCGCAACAATTTCTTTTAAATTTAATGGATTTGGGGCTAAAAAACCCTCAATTGTATTTCCTTCATATTCGCCAATTAATACATATTCTTTCTTCTTATTTTCATTTGTGAATTGAAGTGCATCTTGTCCATTCATAACAGGTATAACTTCTTTAGCACCGAAGGCTAAGGCCGCTGTAATTGTTGAAGTAGCAAGTAATACATCGAAAACGATTACTATCTTTTCATCGTTTAATTTTTGATCATCAATTTCTTCTTTTTTCATCAAAAGATGAAGTTTGCCCATCTACTTAACTCCTTTTTGATTGCAAAATTTGAAATATTACACGCTTGATGCTCCACCATCTACTACTAAAACAGTACCAGTAACATAATTAGAAGCAGGTGCTGCTAAAAATAGAGCTGCTCCTTTTAGCTCGTCCTCATTTCCAAATTTCTTTAATGGGATCGAATCTAAAATTTCATCCGTTCCATGAGAAATAACATCCTTAGACATTTTAGTAGGGAAAAAACCAGGCGCTAATGCATTTACATAAATACCACTAGAACCCCATTTCGCAGCTAAATCTTTCGTCAAACTAATCACTGCACCTTTACTTGCGCTATATCCAACTGCATTCATCACTTTTGGATTCGTTCCAACTAAACCAGCAATTGAAGCAATATTAATAATTTTTCCGGACCTTTGTTCTAACATGATTTTCCCTACTGCTTGAGTCATTAAAAACGTACCTGTTACATTAACATTCATCACTTTATTCCATGCTTCTAACGGCATCTCTTCAGCAAGAGCCCCCCAAGAAGCACCACTATTATTTACTAAAATATCAATTCGACCAAATTTCTCTTTTGTTAAGTCTACAACTCTTTGTACATCTTCTTTATTAGTCACATCACACTTTAATGCCAAAGAATCGACACCTAAACTTTTCAATTCTTCACTTATTTCTTGACAGGCTTCTACATTCCGAGAACAAAGTACAACATTTGCTCCTGCTTCAGCGAATCCTTTTGCAATTTGTTCACCAAGACCTCGTCCCCCACCAGTTACAATTGCAACCTTTCCTGTTAGATTAAATAATTCCTTTACATGCATGGCAAAATCCTCCTAAAGTTTGTAATTATTTATAAATTGATATTTTCACTTAAACTTACCCTATCATTTAACCAACATTTAGATGATACTAACCAGTCGGTATGTTTGTTAATTTGATAATACAAGATAAATTCTGAATATTCAATAATAAACAATATTAATTTTTTATAATACTTCGATTTGATGCATGCTCGTGAATATTCATTAAAATATTTCATACAATCAAAGAAGATATTGACTGCCTAAAGGATTTTTAATTGAAGTAAAGAATTAATTAAATAGCCTATTTATTTAGAACATTTTTCATTACTTCATTTTAGAAATTAAAAATCAAAAAAGGGCTTATTAGTATGATGAAGTTATTCATATTTATAAAGACTATGCTTGGTTATTGAGTGTTATTCAAGAGTTTAGATGTTCAGTAAGAAAAGGTATTCAATGATTGAATTGAATAATATTGAAAGGTCATAAGGAGGCAAAGAATGAATGAAAGAAAATAACAAAACTCTTATTTTAATAGGACTAATGATTGGTGTCATTTTCTCAGAACTAGATGAAACAGTCGTTTCCACAGCCATGCCAACAATTATTAAGGATTTAGGAGGTTTAGCTCTTTACGGCTGGGTTGGTGGAGTTTATATGCTTTCGATGACCTCTTTTATGGCGATACTCGGCAAGCTTGCGGATTTGTATGGCCGAAAAAAAATATATTTATTTAGCATGGGCTTATTTATGGCGGGCTCCATTATTAGTGGTACAGCCCATTCGATGGAAGTTCTCTTAATTGGTCGTGGGATTCAAGGAATTGGTGCAGGTGGTCTAATGCCACTAGCGATGGTTATTTTCGGCGACAGTTTCCCAGTAGAACAACGTGCTAAACTACAAGGAATCTTCGGAGCAGTCATGTTTATTCCTCAGTTACTGGGCCCATTAATTGGTGGATATTTTGTACAGAATATTTCATGGCATTGGATCTTTTTAGTCAATATTCCAGTTGGCGTTTTAGCGGCAATCTTACTTGCTTTAGGCTTGAACGAAACGAAAGTAGATAAAAAGATTAGTATTGACTGGTTTGGTGGAATTTTATTAGTCACAACATTAATCAGTTATCTACTCACTCCGGTACTACATCAAACTGAAGGATATGCATGGAGTGAACCTCAAATGATTGGACTATTAATATTAGGAACCATTTTACTAGGCTTATTTATATTTGTAGAATCAAAAGCAAAAGAGCCTATTATACCTTTACACTTATTTAAAAATAGAAATTTTGTTGTTATTTCCGCACTAGTATTTGTATTCGTTCTTGCGATCATGGGCTCACTTTCATCATTCCCATTCTTTTCACAAAACGTAATGGGTCTTACACCAACTGAATCTGGTTATTTAAATTTACCAATTATGGTTGGGGCAATCGGTGCAAGTGTCATAGCTGGTCGAGTAATGAATAAATTCCCGTATCGAAATATTTATGGTTTTTCATTTATCATTCCAATGATTGGTTTCTACTTACTTACAGGTATATCGGCGCACACTTCAGTTACTACATTTATTATTTATTTCATCATTCTTGGCCTTGGATTCGGTGCACTATTTAACAATGCATTAATCGTACAGGAATCTGTTGAAAAAGATAATGTAGGAATTGCCCAATCTGCTGTTATGCTATTTCAATCCATTGGTATGACAATTGGCTTTAGTTTATTTGGTTCTCTATTAGCCTCTAAAATTACATCAGGGATGAAATCACTATCTGGCAGTCTTACGATGGATCAATTACTTCAATTAAAAAATGTACAAAACGGTACGATTCCTACTAATCTTGAGCCTACTTTACTTGAAAAAGTAAAAACAGTCTTCACTCACGCTTTTCAAGATTTATATTGGGTATCTCTTGTTCTAGCAATTTTAACATTTTTAATCTGTTGGGGTCTGAAAAAAGAGATTCTTATAAAGAAGGATGAAACAAGTGAAGTTAAGGAAGTAACCTCTATTTAATTAAAAAAGGGCTGTCTCATAGGTCAGGTAACTGACAGATGGACGCCCTTTTTTTATATACAATTTGAACATGCTTGTAGATTAAAAACGATTAGAATCGTAAACGGTTCATGAAAAAAGCGTGGTGGTCGCTTCCCCTACATATCGAGTGTATCTCAACATCTCTTTCATTTCTAGTAGAAATAATTGAACTTTTTTATGAAATATTAGCCAATTTCATCTACTTTTTTCTGTTTGAAATAAATTAAAGCATATTTTATTAGTATTATTGTATGAATTTATCAATATTACCCCAAAATACCATAACGGGTATGGGTATCATTTTAGTTTATTTGCGATTCTTAAGATTTTATTTGCTGTTTTACAAAAATAATTGCGATTAGGCTAATTTTATTTGCTATTCTCGAATTTTATTTGCAGTTCACTGTTTATATGCACAGATATACTGTTTATTTGGATTCTCTAATCCATAGTTGCAGTTCTGCCTTCCCGATAAAAAAGATACCCCTCTTTAACTTAATCTAAAAAACTAATCTAGTTTTTTGATAATTGCTCAATTACATCCTCTAAAGACTTTTCAGCCATTGATGATATTCTTAAACTATGATTCTCAAACGCTAAATGTGAAGTTACACTATTTGGAACAATTACACATTGTAAGCCTGCTTTCGTTGCAGCAATTAATCCGTTTAGTGAATCTTCAAATGCGATCGCCTCAGTTACATCAACGCCTATTTCCTCAATTGCTTTTAAATATAATTCAGGATCTGGCTTCACTTTCGCCACATCCTCTTTCGTCTTAATAACTGAAAAGTATTCATAAATATTTAATTTTTCCAAGAAGCTTTGAACCCATTCTCTTGAAGAGCTAGAAGCCAAAGCAATTTGTAATCCCGCGTTTTTGGCTGAAATTAAATAGTCCTCTACACTTTCTCTTAGAACTGGTTCTAGTAGTTTTTCATCAACTAGTTCCTTAGCCATTTGTTCGATGATTTCTTTTTCAATTGGTTCTTTTAAATTTGAATTGATATATTCAAATAAAATTTCATCACTCGTTCCGACTACCTCCGAAAACTTTTGAAGGGTTAACTCTACTTTATACCGATTTAAAACTTCTTTATATGCTTCATACCAAACCGACTCTGTATCCACTATTAATCCATCAAAATCAAATATTACTGCTTTAATCATTCCATTTCTCCTTTTTAATTTACTAATTTATAATTTTTTAAGTTTAAGTTATTTTTAGTTTTGGATCTTCAATTTACCCAATCAGGTTTTATCAGAGAAAATACGTTTAAATCATGTGACTGTTCATTTTGTACTAAGTACCCTCTAAGTAAACCTTCTTTTTTAAAGCCTAACTTTTCAACTAAAGTTGATGAACCTGTATTATCCGGAAATATATTCGCTCCAATTCGATAAAGTCCTAGTTTATCAAAGCAATAAGCTGTAATTTCTTTTATTGCTTCAGACATATATCCTTTTCTCCAAAAAGTTGGTAATAAATCATATCCAATTTCAGTTCTTCTAGCATGTAAAACTAAATTATTTAATCCAATTGTTCCGATTAATTTTTTTGATTCTTTTTCAACGATTCCCCAACGCATTCCTTGTTGGTTTTCAAATCTAGTTTGAAATGAGTCGATCATTTTAACCGCTTGGTCCTTTTCAGTAAAGGGGTCCATACCATAGTATTTAATTACCTCTTTATTCGAAAAGATTGAATAAATCTCATCCACATTTTTTTGTGTAATTTGTACTAAAAATAATCGTTCTGTTTCTAAAATCGGAAATTCCATAAACTTTCCCCTTTCTTTATAAGCGAATCAAATTAATATCGATAATTTGAAATACCTTATTTTACCATAACCTAATCTTTTTTTCTTACTATTCATTCGATTTACCTCTTCGACTTTTATACGTATTCCTCATGAAATCTTTTCTAAACAAAAGTATTCTTTTTTTGTACTATCCAGAAATTGGGAATAATCCATTTTCACAGTAATAGAAATAAATAGACTCATTTACAAAAGGGAGAATAATTAAATGAACAATCAATTAAAAATTAATCCACTGGATTTTTACAAAGACCCATACTCGTATTTTAGTAACGCCAGAAAAATAAGCCCTGTACTTTACACAGAGCTTTTTCAGAGGACGGGTTGGTTAGTGACGGGTTATAAAGAAGCTGAACTAATTTTAAAAGACCTCCGCTTTATTAAAGAAGAAACGAAAGTGACACCACCTGAGAAATTACCAGAAAGTATTATGCCTGCAGTTACTTTAAATCGAAAAATGATGCTTTTTCGAGATGCACCTGATCATACAAGATTGAGAAATCTTGTGAACAAAGCCTTTTCTCCAAGAATGGTTGAAAATTTACGGGCTACGGTAAATGAAATTGCAGATTATTTAATCGAAAATATGAAGGGAAAATCTACCCATGAACTAATAGGTGACTTTTCATATTTATTACCTGTATTTGTCATAACCGATTTATTAGGTGTTCCTAAAGAAGATCGGGACTTATTTCGTAATTGGTCTGATGCATTTATTAAATTCATTGATTTTAATACGACTATAGAGGACTTAGAATTAGTTACGAAGCATATTGTTGATGCGTCTAATTATTTTAGAAATCTTATAACTGAAAGAAGAACTGTACCGAAAGAAGATTTAATCAGTAATTTAATAGTTGCCGAGGAATCTGGTGATAAATTAAGCGAAGATGAAATGATTGCAAGCTGCCTGCTTTTATTAATTGCTGGCCATGAAACGACCGTCAACTTAATTACAAATGGATATTATTTATTATTAAAACATCCAAAGCAATTTGAATTATTAAAAAATGACTTATCGCTTATTCCTGCAGCAGTTGAAGAGATATTAAGATATGAATCACCTGTTATTTTTACGTCTAGATGGGCTAGAGAAGACTTTGAGTTCGCTGGAAATTCGATTAAAAAAGGCGATTATTTTATGATATCCTTAGGAGGAGCAAATTACGATCCGAAAGTCACTACAAATCCAGAAACATTTGATATTACTCGAAAGAATATAAAACATTTATCCTTTTCCTCGGGCCCACACTTTTGTTTAGGTGCCCCGCTTGCTAGATTAGAAGGACAAATTGCATTTGAAAAACTGACAAAACATTTACTTAATCCTGTTCTCATAGAGGAGCCGACTCGACGGGCAAACGTTGCTTTTCGTGGATTTGAAAGCTTGAAATTTGAAGCGACTATTCAATGAACCACTAGAATTCCTTATTTTTTGGTCTTGTGCGTAAATCATAGAGTTTTGATCATATAACAATCTTTTTTGTGCGTAAAGTACTTTAGTGCGTCATTTTACATGCATTTTTTGCATAATCCATTCGACATGACGGTGCAATCTGATAAACATCCTTCCTTAGAACTTGAATCGAGCTAACTATTTTACAAAACAAAACCCCACAAGTAAATTTCATACTTTGTGGGGTTTCTTTATTTTTTCATATCAATTTTCACCTTATAAAAACCATCTAAAAATCAAGTTAATTTGAAGCAAATAATTCAATTTCAGCTTGATTGTCACCAACTTGAATTTCTTTTCCATTTAATTGATTTTTAACAACTAGATTCCTCATTAATAAGTTTTCCTCAAGCATTCCTTTGAACTTTTCAATGATTTCAATAAATTCTGTATCGGCTTTTATTCCAATATCTACTCGCATATTAATTGGTAAATTTAATTCTTTTCGATATTCTTGAATTGATCGAATGAATTCTCTTACGGTACCTTCTTGAACAAGACTTTCGGTTAATAATGTATCAAGAGTAACAGTAAATTCACCATTGGTTGCAGATGCGTATCCTTCTTTTGCACTTTTTTCGATTAAAATATCCTCAGTATCGACTTTTACCGTTTCACCTGAATCAAGTAATAAATCAGAACTTCCGTTATCGATCACATTTTTCGCTTCTTCATTTGTTAATTTTTGCAGTGATTTATTAATTAAATTAGAATTCTTTCCAAATTTTGAACCAGATTTTTTAAAATTTAATTTCAATTTTAAAGTTGAAAACTCGTTTTCGTTGTTTACTTGTAGGAATGATTTTACGTTTAGCTCATCTAATACAATCTCTTTATATAAATCCCATTCGATTTCTTCATTGGTACTTACTATAGTTAAACTTGATAAAGGCTGTTTAATTTTTAATGAATTTGTATTACGAATGCTTCTTCCAAGCTCCACAACTTTTAAAACGGCATCCATTTCTCTTTCTAGCTCGAGATCAATTAGTGATTCATTGAAAATTGGGAAATCAGATAAGTGAACACTTTCGTTTGTTAAATTAAAATAAACATCTTCAGCTAAGAAAGGCGTAAATGGAGCCAATAATTGACTAACTTTCGTTAAAACTTCAAACAGTGTATAGTAAGCAGCCGCCTTTTCTTTATTCATTCCATTTGACCAAAACCGTTCTCGTGACCTTCTTACATACCAATTACTAATTTCATCTACTAATTTAGCAATGTCTCTGGCAGCATTTGTAAATTGAAACCCATCTAAATTGTGATTTACATTTTTAATTGTGCTATGCAAACGTGAAATAATCCATTTATCTAACGCATTTGTTTCATACTCATATTGTTTACTCGCTTCAAATCCGTCTAAATTTGCATATAAATTGTAAAAACTATTTACATTATCGAATGTATCAATTAGTTTTGACTTTGCCTCTAGGACAGCTCTTTCAGAAAAACGTTTAGGGTTCCAAGGAGCACTGTCTACTAATAGAGCCCATCTTAAAGAATCTGCTCCAAATTTTTGAATTAACTCTACTGGATCTAGTGCATTTCCTTTACTCTTAGACATTTTTTGTCCATTTTCATCTAATACATGACCTAGTGATAAAACTCGTTTATATGGTACTTTACCAGTAAATAAAGTAGATACTGCTAATAAACTATAAAACCAACCTCTTGTTTGATCGATACCTTCAATTACAACATCAGCGGGGAATTGTTTTTCAAATTTATCATGATTTTCAAATGGATAATGATACTGAGCAAATGGCATTGATCCGCTATCGAACCAAACATCAATGACTTCAGGTGTCCTTGTCATCTTACCACTGCATTTTGGACATTTTAGACTCACTTCATCAACATAAGGTTTATGCAATTCAATTGAATCCGAAATTTCTTTTTCCGAATAGCTACATAATTCATTTATACTTTTTGGTGCTATTTGATGATTACACGAATCGCATTCCCAAACATTTAATGGAGTACCCCAATATCGTTTACGACTAATGTTCCAATCCACCATTTGTTCTAAAAAATTACCGAATCTGCCATGTTTAATATGATCTGGATGCCATGTTACTTCTTCATTATTTTTAATAAATTGATCCTTTAATGCTGTAGTTTTGATAAACCAACTTTCATTTGCATAATAAAGTAATGGAGAATCACATCGCCAGCAATGCGGATAGCTGTGCTCATATTTTTCTTTACTAAATAAAAGCTCATTTTCTGCTAAATACCTTACGATGTCTACATCACATTCTTTAACAAATCTTCCTTTGAAATTAGTCACTTCTTCAGTATATTGACCTTTTTCATTCACTACGTTTACAAATGATAAACCATTTTCTTGAGCAACTTTATAGTCGTCTTCTCCATATGCAGGTGCGATATGAACAATTCCAGTACCGCTATTTTCAGTAACAAAATCTGCTTTAATGACTTTGTGACCAATTTCAACACGTACAAAATTAAATGGTGCTAAGTATTCAATCCCGATTAAGTCCGCTCCTAAAAATTCAGATAGGATCATATAATCAGTTTTTAATACCTTTTCTACTAAAGCTTTAGCAAGTATAAATACTTCTTCCCCTTTTTTGGCACGGACATATTCCATTTGTGGATTAACAGCTAATGCTACATTAGCAGGAAGTGTCCAAGGAGTTGTAGTCCATCCTAGAAAAGAGACATTTTCCTCGTTTAGCAATTTGAATTTAACCGTAGCTGATAAATCCTTCACGTCTTTATAGCCTTGCGCTACTTCATGCGAGCTAAGAGAAGTTTGACAGCTAGGGCAATAAGGAGAAACACGATGCCCTTTTACTAATAACCCTTTTTCGTGTATTGTCCCAAGAATATTCCAAACACTTTCTATATATGAGTTGTCTAATGTTACGTAAGGATCATCCATGTCTACCCAGTAACCTAATTGCTCAGTAAATTCACGCCATTGTTTCTCATAAGTAAATACACTTTCTTTACATTTAGCAAGAAAGGCTTCTACTCCATATTGTTCAATTTCTGCTTTCCCTGAAATTCCAAGCATCTTTTCAACGCCAAGTTCAACCGGTAATCCATGAGTATCCCATCCGGCTTTGCGAATAACTTGGTAACCTGCCATTGTTTTATATCTAGCTACAACATCTTTAATTGTACGACCTAAAGCATGACCAACATGTGGCAAGCCATTTGCAGTTGGGGGGCCTTCATAAAAAACAAATGATTGATGATCTTCTCTTTGTTCAATTGAGTTTAAAAATGTGTTATTTTTTAACCAATATTCACTGATTCTTTTTTCACGATTTTGAACTGATTCTTTCATAATTGATATCGCCTCTCTTATTTTTTTAAAGCACACAAAAAACCCGTCCCTAAAGTAAGGGACGGGTTTAACCGCGATACCACCCTAATTCTATTGAAAAAGTCCGTTCTTCAATAGCACTCAGTCACGTACAATCATACGCGTTCCTTTTAACGGTAGACACCCGTTCAAACCTACTTTAATTTCAGTTTGACTTCTCGGAGAGGATCTTCATTTAAGTACTATTCACCGGTTTTCAGCTACCCCAGCTCTCTGTAGAACAGTTACAAAAATTACTTATCTCGTCATTGAATTAATTTGTGTGCTTTTATTGTTATCTATTATATCCATCGACAAATAAAAAGTCAAAGTTTTCTTAAATTTATTTTTTAGTTAATTCAAATTTGGTTATTTTAGATCATTGTTACAAATTTTCTTATACTTTTTTAATGTGAGAACGCTAAAAATGCTAAAATAACGTTCAATCTTAAATGTTTTTAATTATTCTATTCTGTTTCTAATTTCTTGATTTCAAACTTAGTTGTCATGTTTATATCGTGAAAACTTCTACATAATTTTTTTCAAAACGAAACAGAAATATTGTGTTAAACTGTTTTTGGAGAAAGTTAACGAGAAATAGGGAGTGCGAGATATGATCAAAACAATGGCTGTATATAAAGACGGAACAATTGCATTTGATGTATCAATTGAAGAATTAAATTCCGAACGAATTGATTGGGTTTGGGTCGATTTTGAAAATCCTAAAACAGAAGAAATTGACTTATTGCGAACCAAATTCCACTTCGATGAAATAGCAATTAAACATTGTGTAAGCTATAAAGAAAGACCGAAAATGGACTATTATGAAGGCTATCGTTTTATCGTTCTACAATCATTGAACGAGAACATGGAACAAACTGAAATTGATCTCTTTTTGTCTCACAAGTACATCGTTTCATTTTGTTGGGAAACGACAAGTGTATTGCAAATTGTGTGGAACAAAATAAAAGGATTAAAGAGTATAAAAGGACTGAAGCCAGAACAAATTCTATACCACATTTGCGATGAAATAGCAGATAAATTCTTTCCAATTGTCCAAAAAATCGAGGATGACATTGAAGACATTGATGAATTAGGAACAAATTCCGACCTTAGTATGATCGATGGAATCAAAACACAAGTAAGTAAATTATCTAAAGTAAGAAAAACTGTTAAACCAACAAAGGATTTAATTTACCGTATTTTAAATTCAACACATGTTGAAATAGACAAAGAAACGACAAAGAAATTACGTATTGTCTACGATCACCTATTGAAATTATTAGATGACATTTCAGATAACAGAGAAATGGCAAATGACATCAGAGAAAGTTATATTTCCACTAACTCACACAAAATGAATAAAACGATGAAAATGTTAACATCTGTCTCGATTGTTTTCATGCCATTAACATTCATCGTCGGTGTTTACGGGATGAATTTTATTCACATCCCTGAACTTCAGTTAAAGTATGGTTATTATTACTGTTGGGCAATCATGCTAATTATCGTGATTGGATTAGTGATGTGGTTTAAGAAAAAAGATTGGTTCTAATATTTGCTTGAGGTTATTAAGAGAGTCATAAAGGGAATCGAAAAGCTAGTTTTAAGCTATCCCCACACTCTAGAAAAAGGTTATCCAACACAAAAAAGATGAACTCTNNTTCATCTTTTTTGTGTATCTAAATGTAAACTAGGTATCAAAGAATACGATCTTCCAACCAAACGGTTATATTCCCTTTTTTTACTTCTTACTTTGAACCGCGAAATTTGTATAACGAAATCAATCTTGCAAATCTTGTTTAACTTGTAATAAACAAGCTATAATAAAAATAGGAGGTGTTTTCAATGCCAGCGAATCAGTCAAACGTATTTTTCACAAAAGATGACTTAATTGCACAAATTAGTGCAACGTATCCTTTGTTATCTAAAGGCGAAGGAAAGGAAATTATTCAAAAAATTATTTATTCCATTAAAGGAACTGCTGAATTAGACGGGAAATTTGTCTTTCTATTACCAGAAGATTCAATCGAACCCATTCAATCGAACCAGAATATGAACGAAAGTGAATTTGTCGATACAAAAACAGTCGCAAACTATTTTGGTATCACACCGGAAACTGTTCGGGATTGGATTCATAAAAAGATTCTTCCAGGTCAACAAATCGCTGGATCAAGAGGAAAGTTTCAAATCCCTCGTGATGCATTTGAGTTTTTCAAAACGCAACGCGAAGCTCGAAATACGATAGTTGATGAAATCTTAAACAACAAATTTGATGACGCACAAGATGATGCAGAATTTGAACTAGATGACGAATAGGAGTATTTCTAAAATGATAAATCCAAAATTTGCTTTAGATACGAATTTTGTTGCACCGTGTATTCTACATGGCAGTAAATCAAAAAATAAATTTAATTGGCTCGATACTTTGATTTATATGCAAAGTAAGAATATCATTACCCTCTCACTACCAACAACGACACAAGCCGAAATTTATGGCGTATTACGCTCAGGTCGTATGAAACGGAAACTAAAAAACGGAACTAAAGTGCCTCTCGTGTTAGAACACCATGAGATATTGAAAATCGCTACTGTCTATAAAGAAATATTTAATTTAGATTATATGAACAAATTGGACGGAGCGAAATTGGATGATCCGTCAACTTATAAAACCCAACTTTCACAAGAAGTAAAACATTCAGCTTATCAAATGGATATTCGGCAATGCCTGGAATACTTAAGAAACAAAGGAATAGACCTTGCTAGATTTGATCGAAACGAAGGTGATATATACGATTTACACATCATGGTTTCTTCAATAAAAGAAGCAACTGATTATTTAGTGACTACCAATATTAAAGACTTCCCTAATCCCCTTGGCACCTGTGTAGTAATTCAAAAAGAAAATCTACCTGAAGTATTACCACTTTACCCTTAAACCCACTATCTTTAAAAAAGTTCTACTTTTACTTGGAAATATAAGCTGTTCTTAAAACATACTCCACTTTACAGTTTCCATATGAACTTCAATAAAAAGTGTCAAATTAATATAAAAAACAATAACCAACGCATTGGGTACTCCTTTCCCATTTTTTCATCTTACGCAACTACCGCTTGTATTTTTAGATTTAGATTCAGTCGTAAATGCTGTATTCAAATTTGTCAGTTAATGATATTTTTATAGTAAAGACTTTTTTCATTTTCTAGATGGGTGTGAACAGTAATGTTAAGACTAGTAAAACCGGGAATAAATATTAATTCAATACTATTTTATGAGGGTGGATTTACAAAACCAAATAAAAATAAACAGTATCGATCACAATTTTTAATTGATGAAACTAGATTTGTTTATGCAGATGTTATACTTACGTACCCTATTACAGATCAAACTCGTTTTGTTAATTTAAAATATGAATACCACTCCCAAGATGGAACGGTCATTGATAAAAAGAATTTAAAAGTAGAGTTAAAAGAAGGGATAAGTACCGTTACCGAGTCGTTTCGAAATGGATTAGACAAATTTTATCGATGGAAACATGGTGAGTATAAAGTTGTCATGTTTTTAGATGAGAAAAAAATTGCAGTAAAATCATTTTCAATAGTAGAACCTAAAGAAAATTTTTTAGACAAAGTGGACATGAATCCCATACGATTATTTCAATCTAGTTTTATTAATCTAACTGAAAAAGAAAATAGGGAATATATAACGCAATTCCCACAACTAGATACAGGTGGAATTACTTGTGAAATTGATTTCTCATACCCAACATTAGAAATAGACAAGCGAGTCATTATTGAGCAGCTGATCTATTATTCAGATGGTGAAGTATTGGCAAAAGAACAACACGAAAAAATATTATTAGAGGGTTCAAATACTTCAAAATTCGAATTAAATTGGGGATCCGGCAAAAAAGGAAGATGGGCAAGTGGAAAATATAGAATGGTAATTTTTCTTAATGGTAAAATCTTTGGTGAAAGAGAATTTGAAATAATAAACACAAACGTAGTAAACCTTCCAACGCTTACATTTAATTCACTACGCTTTTACAATACTAATATCGATGGTGTAGAAAAAAAGAATCGCATTTACAAAAGGGAATTTTCAAGGGAAACTGCTTCATTTATATTCTGGGAATTACAATTTTCTATGACTACGGTTTCAAAGAGAAGAAGGATTGACTTGGAATTTGACTATCTAAAATCTGATAATACCGTACTTGCTAGAGAGAAATCCAGCTTCAATTTAGAAAGAGGATGGGACAATGCCTGGTATGCTGATGGTTGGGGCTATAATGACATACGTAAGTGGGAGAAAGGACTGTATTCAGTAAGAATAAAAATAGATGGCAAAAGTTTTGGTGAAGGAGATTTTGAAATAGTTGATTAGATTATTTCGTTATTATCGATCTACAATTGTTTAAGCCAAAAAAATGACGAAATGAGTTCTGTCTCAATAGCCCTATTTGATTAAAAATCATCAAATTAGAAACGCTAGAATGCTGACTTAACAGTATTCTTGCGTCTTTTTACTTTAAAGCTGAAGTCTACTTTTACTCATTGATTGATGCCATTAAAACATCTAAATAATCTTGTCTCATGCCGACATTAAAAGTAAAATCTACTAGCCTCTTCTTCACTTGCAAAGCTTTTATATCATTGCTTAATTTTTCAAGGGCATTTTTCTTAAATAGTCTGAATAACTCTTTTGCATTTTTATTAAAAAGCAGGAAATTTCTTCAGGATACTTAAGTTTTGTCATTTTTACAATTTAACTACAGTGAATCAGCAGTTTTCTCAAACATTACACTTTGCTCAATTAAACCACAAGCCCCACATTGAACTAAATACTCAGGTCCTTTATATGGTACAAAAAATGGATCAAGTCCACCTGAAATATACTCTTCTTGTTCAATGTCTCCGCTTTGAGCATTTAATTTAACTGCTTTTGGATTTTGTTCAATTAAATAAAATCTACTTTTGTTTGTTTTACAGCGTGGACATGCTAATTTATGCATATTTTTCACCTCATATTTTATTCATATAAGGTTACTTTTCCAATAATTTACTTTTTTTATGCATTTTAATTTGCACTTAATTTTCCTTCAAATACGATTCTTCTTCCGGTTGGTTCAATTTCTACTTTTCCATTTACCATTTGCTCTGAAAAGATTGGAACTTCCATTCTTTTAACCGGTGTATACCCTTCTTTTTGCATTCTTTCTATACAATCATTAATTGTTTCGTTTTCAAATACTTCAAATTTTTTCTTACTCATTTAATTCCCTACTTTCTTATCATATTAAACATCAGACTTTTAATATAGTAAAAAACCTTACTTTCATTTGAGAGTAAGGTTTAATATGACTACAATTAATCGCGAAGCCTTGATATAAATCGGAGTGCTTCAATATAAACCCAAATTACAGTGACTAATAAACCAAATGCACAGTACCATTCAAATTCTTTTGGTGCACCTTGTTTAACGCTACTCGTAATTAAATCAAAATCTAAAAATAAATTAAGTGAAGCAATCACAAGAATAGCTAAACTTACAAATATTCCAATTGGTCCAGATTGTTGGATATATGGAATCGGAACATGGAAAAGCTGTAGAACCATTGTCATTAAATAAAATAATAGAACACCAATCGTTAGGCCAAATACAATTGATCTAAAGCGATGTGTTACTTTTACAAGTCCAGTAGCGTAACAGATCAACGTTCCAGCAATGATCGCAATCGTTAATAAGACTGCTTGTAATACTATCATTCCGTAAGTTGCTTCATAGACTGCTGAGATATTTCCAATTAATATTCCTTCAACTGCTGCGTAAATTGGTGTAGTAATTGGCGCAATTCTTGGTGAAAAAGATGTTACGAATCCAAGTATTAGTCCAACGATTAAACAACCGATAAACACTTTTGAATTAAGTGTACCTGTAGAAGTTAAATAAAAAGAGTATCCAGCTGTTGCGATTAATAATACTAATGCAATGATTGTTTTACTAATTGTCCCGCCTAGTGTCATTGCTTGTGCTGAATATCTTGATTTTGATAAACGTTCAGAATTTAAGATAGGATTTGAACTCCTCATTTAAAGTCCTCCTTTATTTTATACCTTTATTTTACCATTTTTAGTAAATTTCTTAAACTTTAAACAAGCTTTAGTAAAATATATGAAAAAAGATGCCCAAAAGGACATCAGATTTCAATTAATTAAATTAAAATTTAACTTTATTTGCTAAGAATGATTGTAGTTCACTAATTGCAACACGGGTTTGTTCCATTGTGTCACGGTCACGAACTGTTACTTTTCCATCTTCAATTGATTCGAAATCGTAAGTGATACAGAAAGGAGTACCGATTTCATCTTGACGTCTATAGCGTTTACCAATTGAACCAGTTTCATCGAAGTCAACATTAAAGTCTTCTGCTAAAGCAGCAAATACTTCTTGTGCATTTTCAGATAATTTTTTAGATAATGGTAAAATCGCTGCTTTATAAGGTGCTAATGCAGGATGTAAACGCATTACTGTACGAGACGTACCATCTTCTAACGCTTCTTCATCATAAGCATCAATTAAGAATGCTAATGTTACACGGTCAGCACCTAATGATGGTTCGATACAATATGGAACGTATTTTTCATTTGTGATAGCATCATGATAAGTGAAATCTTCAGTTGAATATTCCATATGTTGTTTTAAATCATAATCTGTACGAGACGCGATGCCCCATAGTTCGCCCCAACCAAATGGGAATTTATATTCAAAGTCAGTTGTCGCATTACTATAATGTGATAATTCATCTGCACTATGTTCACGTAAACGAAGGTTTTCTTCATTCATACCTAAAGCTAAAAGCCAATTATTAGCAGTTTCTTTCCAATAGTTATACCACTCTAGCTCTTCACCAGGCTTACAGAAGAATTCAAGCTCCATTTGTTCAAATTCACGAGTACGGAACGTGAAATTTCCTGGAGTGATTTCGTTACGGAAGCTTTTACCGATTTGAGCAATACCAAATGGAACTTTCTTTCTCATTGTACGTTGAACATTTTTAAAGTTTACGAAAATACCTTGAGCTGTTTCAGGACGTAAGAAAATTTCATTTGTACTAGATTCAGTAACACCTTGGAATGTTTTAAACATTAAGTTAAATTGACGAATATCTGTAAAGTCATGGCTACCGCAATCAGGACATGCGATTTTATGTTCTACAATTAACTTCGCCATTTCTGAAAATGGAAGACCATCAACGATAATTTCCATTCCTTTTTCATCAAGTGCATTTTCAATTAATTTATCAGCACGATGACGAGCTTTACAATTTTTACAGTCGATCATTGGATCATTAAAGTTACCAATATGACCTGAAGCTTCCCATGTACGTGGGTTCATTAAGATTGCAGCATCTAATCCAACGTTATATGGACTTTGCTGAACGAATTTTTTCCACCAAGCTTTTTTTACGTTATTTTTTAATTCTACACCAAGTGGACCATAATCCCACGTATTTGCTAAACCACCATAAATTTCAGAACCTGGGAATACAAATCCTCTGTGTTTAGCATGACTTACTACGACATCCATCGATTTTTCTGACATTTCATTTGCCTCCATTTTTCAATTGTTTTTTTGAAAATGTAAGAATGAAATAAAAAAGCTCTCATCCTTAGGCATTTTCAGCCTAGGGACGAGAGCTGTATATGCACCCGCGGTTCCACCCTAGTTGACAATTAAAAAAATTGTCCACTTTAAGAATTAACTCAGGAATGCCTTTCGCTAAAGGTTTTGATTGAGCTCCCACTATCCTCAATTCGCTAAGCAAAATAATCTTTAGTTACTTCTTTCCGTCAACGTTATATGTAATAAATAATATGTTGTTATTTTAACAAAGTGACAACTAGTAAGTCAAATATTATTATGATCAATTTAGTATTAAAAAATACGTCGAATTTTTCGAATATTTTTAGGAATATTCATGTAAAGATAAAACCTTTACAGTATGAACAATAATTGGTATGATAGAAAAGTTGTTTTATTTATATACCTATACTACCAGAAGGGAGTGCTAGTTTTGAGTAGCAGCATTTTTCTAAAGACAAAGAAACGTTCAGCAGTATTGCTTGATAAACATCATTCCATTCGTTTATTAAAGACGAACAAAAAACGAATCGTGAACAAAAGAAATAACAAAATAAAAGGGTTCGAACAGTTATTAGTTAAAGAATTAAACGAAGAAATGATTTCAACTTCAAACAGTACGGTAAATGAAATTTCTGAAAATGTAAGTAATGTAGTGATCGAAGGACTTCCAGTAACATTTCTTCTAAAGCTTGGAAAAGAGTTTTTCTCAGATTTAGAAGCAGTGAAGTACTATTATAATAGTAAACATGAAGATTTTTACAAGAATCGTAGTTTACTAGAGGAATCACTTCAATCTTCAATTAACAATGCTTCAAATGAAGATCAATTAAAAATTTCGGAATTTATTTCGAACAAATAATAGTTAATAGTAAAAAGAGGATATCCTAAAAATGTAATTTTTAGGGTCCTCTTTTTTATTTATCCGTAAAAACAAAAAACTGCAATTATGTGCTGGAGTTTAATTATGTCCGCACTGCAATTAAAATTAGTAAATCTGCAATTAAAACCCTAAGAATCGCAAATAAAATAAAACATTCCCCATACCGGTTGTGGTATTCAACACTTATATTTGATCCAAAATTGGTAGATTTTAATTGAAAACTAGCGAAATGGCAATAATTCTTTCTAAATTAAATAAACATCTGGTCATTCTCTATCAAAATGACCGCTTTTATTGCATACAAATATTAAATATCATACTTACAACCACACTTTCATAAAAACGACTAAATTTTAGTTTAGATCGCTACTTACTCAAACTATCAACAAATGATTGTTTCATTTTCAAAACAAAAAAGAGCTATCTTTATCAGTTTACCTGAGATAGCCCCTTTTCCTTCTATTTTACCTTATTATCAAGCTAAATAAGCTTTTTTCACTTCTTCATTATTCATTAATGACTTACCTTCACCAACCATTTGAATCTCACCTGTTTGGATTACGTAACCTCGATGTGCGATTTGTAAAGCTTGGTAAGCATTTTGTTCAACAAGTAAAATGGTCATTCCTTGTTTGTTTAGTTGCTCAATGATTTCAAATATTTGTTCAACGATAATTGGTGCAAGGCCCATTGAAGGTTCATCAAGCATTAGTAATGATGGTCCCATCATAAGTCCCCTACCAATTGCAAGCATTTGTTGTTCTCCACCACTCATCGTACCACCTTTTTGACTTAGGCGTTCTTTGAGTCTTGGGAAGTAGTCAAATACCATTTCCATACGGGCTGCGATTAGTTTTTTGTCTTTAACTGAGAAGGCACCCATTTCTAAATTTTCTTTTACAGTAAGTTTAGAAAAGATTCTTCTTCCTTCTGGTACATGTGCAATCCCCTTTAAAGCGATTTCATGAGATTGTAGCTTAACAATTTCTTCACCTTTATAAATCAGATTGCCTGATTTTGGTTTAACTTGCCCACATATTGTTTTTAAAGTAGTAGATTTTCCAGCACCGTTACTTCCGATTAATGTTACAATTTCACCTTCATTTACTTCTATGTTAATATTTTTCAGTGCTTGAATACCACCGTAAAAAGAGTTAATATCTTTTAATTGTAATAGCGTCATTTTTTTCTTTACTCCTTTCACTATGCATTAGTCACTGCACTTTTTCCTAAATAAGCTTCAATTACTTTTTGATTATTTCGAATTTCTAATGGTTTGCCTTCAGCGATTTTTTCGCCATGATCAAGTACGAATAAATATTCCGAAATTTCCATAACAAGCTTCATATCATGCTCGATTAATACGATTGTTAAGTTTAAATCATCCCTCATTTGATAAATTAAATCAGTCAATTCTTTCGTTTCTTTCGGATTCATACCTGCAGCCGGCTCATCTAAAAGCAAGATTCTTGGTTGAGATGCCAATGCACGAGCAATTTCAAGTCGTCTTTGTGCACCGTATGATAAACTTGATGCTTCCTCATTATAAACATCAGCCAATCCAACGTATTCTAACCATTTATATGCTTCTTTCATCGCCGATTTCTCTGCTTTTTTAAAGCTAGGTAAATGGAATAGTGTTGAAAAAACACCATATTTTAAATGCTGATGCATCCCGACCATAACATTTTCTAAAGCAGTCATACTACTAAACAAACGAATATTTTGGAATGTACGAGCTATACCTTTTTTATTTACTTTATGTGGTTTTAACCCTACTAAACTCTCATTACCTAGCAAAACTTCACCACTTGTTGGAGTATATACACCTGTAATCATATTGAAAAATGTTGTTTTTCCAGCCCCATTTGGCCCGATTACAGCTGTTATTGAACCCTCTTTTATATCAATATTTACATTATTAACGGCAGTTAAACCACCAAAGTTTTTCGTTAAATTCGTTGTTTTTAACATTTGATAACCTCCTTCCTAAAATGAAACTGAGCGTTGATTTTCTTCGACTACTTTTTGATCTAGATCTACTACATCCTCTTTTGGAACAATCTTATTTTTGGCAGGTAATAATCCTTTAGGCCTAAAGATTGCTACAAGTACTAAAATTAGCCCGAAAATCATGCGTTGCATTTTAGAAGGTGATAGAGCAGGTGGTAGGTTAATTACTCCATCTAATGTTAATTGGTTTAAATAGTTTGTAACTTCTGTTAAAACTTGTAGATTTAAAATTGTAACAAGTGCTGCTCCAAGAATTACGCCTGGAACGCTACCCATTCCACCAAGAATTACCATTACTAGGATCGTAATTGATTCAAGTAATGTAAAGCTTGTAGGGTCAATGAACATTTGCTTTGCAGAGAATACTACACCCATCATTCCTGAGAAAGATGCTCCAATTGCAAATGCAATTAATTTCGTACGTACTAAGTGGATACCAGACGCTTGTGCTGCGATTTCATTCTCACGTACTGCTTTCCAAGAACGTCCAAGCTTAGAATCTTGTAATCTAGTAACAGCTAAAATGACGATTGCTAAGACAACTAGTACGACATAATAAAATTGCCCTGAATTATTAATCTCAAATCCAAAAATAGTAGGTGCTGGAATAGAAGATATACCTTGTGCTCCTCCTGTAATATTTATTGGTCGATCTAAGTTATTAAATACAATACGAATAATTTCTCCAAAACCAAGTGTTACAATTGCTAAGTAATCACCTTTTACTCGAAGTACAGGAATACCTAATAATACACCCGCTATTGCTGCAATAATTCCGCCGATTAGAATGAACACCCAAAATGAATTTCCTGAAAAAGGAAGAAAATCAAAATGCAAGAAATTTGTTACTTGTTTCGTAGAAAAAATTGCATAAGTATATGAACCGATTGCAAAGAATGCAACGAATCCTAAATCTAATAAACCTGCTAAACCAACTACTATATTTAATCCAAGTGCCATTGCAACATAGATTCCAACTAAAGTGGCTACACCCATATATGATTCAAATGCTGTACCTTGTGATGCAACATATGGCATAATCACTGTTAAAACTAGTATTCCAATGCTCCACTTTAATTTGACTGGAAAATTAGTCTTATATAATAAATAAAGTGAGAACAGGATTAATAGAAATGCTGTTACGGATTCTTGCAAAAAGTATAATCCTAATGATGTAACAACGATATACGCTCCTAAGAAAATTCCTTGTAGTTTATTTGATTGTTTCAACCCTTCTAATAAGCTCTTCATCTAATTCACCTACACTTTCTCAGCTACAGGTTTACCTAATAAACCTTCTGGCTTGAATATTAGAACTAGAATTAAAATTCCAAACGCAAATACATCTTTATATTCTGATGGGAAAATGCCATGTGTCAAAGTTGATAAATTTGTCGCTGCAAATACTTCAATTACACCGATTAATAAACCACCAAACATTGCACCACGGATATTTCCAATACCACCTAATACTGCTGCTGTAAATGCTTTTAGACCTAAAATAAAACCGATGTACGGATCAATTGTGTTGTACTGTAATGCGAATAACACACCAGTTGCACCACCCAATCCAGAACCTAAAAAGAATGTTAACGAGATGACTTTGTTTACGTTTACAGACATTAATGAAGCAGTTTCACGATCTTGAGCAACTGCACGCATTGCTGTACCCCATTTTGTTTTATTGATGAAGTAATCTAATGAAATCATCATTACTACTGCAACGACTAAAATAATGATTGATGCTGATTTAATTTGTGCATTCCCAAATGAAGAAAAGATTGAGCTAGTTTTAATTTGGTGTTGTCCTGAAAATAGTGATGGGCCAGTAATAATGTAATTTCCTTCTTTTAATTCAGCAATAAAACGGACGATATCTTGAAGTAAAAATGAAACACCAATTGCTGTAATTAATGTAATTAACTTTGGTGCTTTTCGTAATGGGCGATACGCCACTCTCTCGATCCCCATGCCTAGAAATCCAGTTGCTACAGATGCAATAATTAAAACGATTGCTAATACGATAATTGCAGGTAAACTACTTAATAAACCTAATCCAGTAAAAGTAATTAATACCGCAGTACCAATAAACGCACCCGCCATGAATATTTCACCATGTGCAAAATTAATTAGTTCTAATATCCCATAAACCATCGTATAACCGAGTGCAACGGTTGCGTAAACTGCTCCTAAAACAAGACCGTCTATTAGTACTTGAGGGAGTGTTTGGATTACTTCATTCATGTATGAGACCTCCTATAAATAATGTAGTTTAATTCTTATTAACTTCCAAAATCTTACAATTTTCTCATCTTATTGAGAAGAAAAGAGTATCCCGTAAAACGTGATACTCTTTTCTTTTTTTTCACCACTTTGCTTCCCTAGTATTAGTAGGCTATGTTACTAATTATGGTTTAGTTACTTCGCCTTCTTGAGTACCAGGATATTTAGCTTCTTTAAACGTATAGATAAATACTTTCGCGTATTTGTTGTCCCCTTTATCGTCAAAACCTACCTTTGTTACTACACCATCATAATCTTGGATCGCACGTACGGCCTTTTCAACTTGTTCGCGAGATGGAGTTTTTCCTTTATTATCGTTGATTGCATTTTTTAATCCTTCCAATAATACGCCAGCAGAATCATATCCGTATGATGAGAAAGATTCAATATTTTTATTAAATTTAGATTTATAAGCATCTGCAAATGCTTTCCCTTTATCTGTTTTTAACGTGTCACCAGCTACTGAAGTATAATAGAAGTTTTTAACTGCATCTCCAGCAATATCAACTAAACCTGAAGAGTCCATTCCATCGCCACCCATGAATGGGATGTTTAATCCTTTATCACGAGCTTGTTTTAATAAAATTCCTCCTTCAGCATAAAGTCCACCGAAGAATACTAAATCAGGCTTTTTCGCAATCACATTATTTAATACACCGTTAAAATCTTTATCACCAACTGAGATACCCTCTTCACCTAAGATTTTCGCGCCTAATTTTTGAGCAGCAGTTTTAAATTCATTTGCTAAACCTGTTCCATAAGGCGTTTTATCTTGAATGATGAAAATATTTTTAGCTTTTAATGTATTCACAGCAAAATTTGCACCAGCAGGACCTTGGAAATCATCACGAGCACAAATTCGGTTAACTACTCCTAATCCACGGTCAGTTACTTCATTTGCAGTATTTGAAGGTGAAACCATTACGATATGATCTTTCTCATACTTTAAAGAAGATGGAATTGCTACACCCGAGTTTAAGTGTCCAACAACACCAAGGATTTGATTGTCTGAAGCTAACTGCTCTGCATTCGCTACACCTTTCTTTGGATCTCCTTGATCATCATAAGGAACAATCTTTAAATCAAAGCCCAATTTTTTGAAAGCTGCTTTTTGATCCTCTAAAGCAAGTTGAGCTCCAAGCTTAATAGACTCCCCTAAAATTGCGTTATTCCCAGATAATGGGGTATTTGTCGCAATTTTAATAACCTGATTCCCATCCTTTGAACTATTCCCACAACCTGCTAAAATACCAGCCGTTAACGAAACTGAAGCTAAAATTGCAAAACCCTTCTTAAAAACCATATGTACGCCCCCTTAATAACCTTTTTTTGAAAATTTAAAATACTTAAGAAAATAGTAAGCTATATTTTTTCGTTAGACAAGTTCTTTTTATTCAAAATATTTCGACAATTCTGTCGATTAACTATTTTTTTAGACAATTATTACCATTAAAATTTCATTAAAATTGATTTTTTCTTATTTTCATAACGTAAAATTAAAAGCCTTTAATGCGTTTTGCTAGTTTACTAAGATAAAATTGTTTTTCTAAAATCATTTTCTATTTTTCGACAAATTCGACAAAAAAAGTAGTGGTTTGTAGTCATTAAAATTGACAAATATGCGATCACATTCTTTAAATTATGGCAGATTGCTGGTCTATAACTCTCTATAAACAGCAATGCGGTATTTTAGTGGGGGATTCACTTAGAGTAGATTTTCTGATCAACTTCATTAAATAGTTAATAGTTTTCTTCCTTTTTTTATCCGGTTTTGAAAAAATTAGAGCAAATTTATTAATTTTATATTTTGTGCATCTGCATTTGAAGCATTTGTAAGGTAGAATACCCTTACCGGTATAGGTAATTTCTTATCATATTTGAGATGATAGTCAATTTAATTGCAGTTTCACTAATTTTATTTGCAGTTTTGTTAATTTTATTTGCAGTTTCGCTAATTTTATTTGCACTTTTCACAGTTTTATTTGCACTCCGACCATTATGTCATCTACTCTTCCTTTAAATAGAATCTACAAATAAAAAAAGGATGTCCCAAAGTAACACTTCTAGGACATCCTCTTCTTATCTAATTATTTTCTTCTTTTTTGTATCGAATAATGGTCTTTATATCACCAGAATCATCTGTATCCATAATGAATGATCCATTGCTATACTGATCACTGTTTCTTAGATCAGTTGGGTCTATCGTTTCAAATTGTCCAGACTTACTTAACAATGCAAACATATCATTTTGATTAACTGCGTATACGCCAATTAATAAATGTGGATTGTTTTTTAAGTCTCTTAAAACTTTTACTCCTCGTGTACCTCTTGAACTTTGAGGAATTGTATCGAGTTTCATTTTTTTAATGGCTGCTCGATGTGTTGCACAGAATATTTCTTTCACTTCTTCACTAATAATGTCTGCTGATATAACAATATCATTTTCTTTTAAGTTAATTCCTTTAACTCCGCCAGCTCTTAAGCCTTGAATACTTATTTCTTCTACATTAAATATCAATGTGTATCCAGCGCTAGTCGCCAATAATACTCGGTTTGTTTCCGAAGTAACTCCTGCAAAAATTAATGCATCATCGGATTTAATCGACATTCCGACTAGTGGTTTCGAGTAGCGTTGAACTTTTAACTGTTGTATGCTTGTACGTTTTACGATTCCATTTTTTGTTACAAATAGAATAAACTCTTTATTTTCTTCAAAATTATTCACAACTGTTGCAGAAAGTATTGATTCGTCGCGTTCAATTGGAATAATGTTCGCAACGTGTTGCCCCATATCTTTCCATCTGATATCTTGCATTTCATGAATTGGTAAGTATAAATAATTACCTTTTGAAGTAAAAAGAATCAGCGTATCTGTTGTTGTACTTTCCACTTGATATATTAAACGGTCGCCTTCTTTCATACCGTAATCTTTTCCATTTGAGGCAGAAAAAGATCTTGGGCTTGTTCGTTTAACGTATCCTTCACTAGTTACTGTTACGATGACATCTTCTTGAGCAATTATATCTTCTCTTGCAATTTTAATTTCTTCAATCGCTGCTTGAATTGTAGAACGTCTGTCGTCTGCATATTTTAATTTGATTTTTTTTAAGTCTGTTTTTATAACGGATAATAGCTTTGTTTCACTGTTTAGAATTGCTTCAAGTTGTTTAATTTTCTTATCCAACTCGTCAGCTTCCTCTTGCAATGCAGTAATATCAGTATTTGTTAAACGGTATAACTGTAACATGACAATTGCTTCAGCTTGTAGTTCAGTAAAATCGAATTGAACGATTAACTTGTCTTTTGCATCTCGTTTGTCATTTGCAGAACGGATTGTTGAAATAACTTCATCTAAAATTGATAGTGCCTTCATTAAACCTTCTACAACATGTTGACGAGCTTTCGCCTTTTTCAAATCAAACTTTGAACGATTTGTAATTACTTCTTTTTGATGCTCAATATAAGCATCGAGTATAGCAGGTAACGACATTTGTTTAGGTGTACGATTATAAATCGCAACCATATTAAAGTTATAAGGTATTTGAAGCTCCGTATTTTTATATAAATAATTTAAAATTGCTTCATTATTTGCATCTTTCTTTAATTCGATAACAATGCGTAGACCAGTACGATCTGTTTCATCTCGCACTTCAGTAATTCCATCTACTTTACGATCAAGGCGAACTTCATCCATTTTCTTTACTAAATTCGCTTTATTAACTTCTGAAGGAATTTCTGTAATGATAAGTGCTTGTTTTCCACCGCGAATATCTTCAGTGTGAACACGGCTACGAATGATGATTTTACCTTTTCCAGTTTCGTATGCTTTTTTAATCCCATCTACACCTTGAATAATACCACCAGTAGCAAAATCAGGTCCGTGTATTACGGTCATTAAATCATCTACTGAACAGTTTTTATTCTCAATACGCATAATTGTCGCATCGATTACTTCACCAAGATGGTGCGAAGGTATTTCAGTTGCATAACCGGCTGAAATTCCTGTACTACCGTTAACTAGTAAATTTGGAAACATAGATGGTAAAACAACTGGTTCCATACTCGTGTCATCAAAGTTAGGTACAAATTCGACTGTTTCTTTATCAATATCTCTTAACAATTCACTTGCAATTGCTGATAATCTAGCTTCGGTATAACGCATAGCCGCTGGTGGGTCTCCATCAATACTACCGTTATTTCCATGCATTTGGACTAAAACATTTCTTAATTTCCAATTTTGGCTGAGTCTTACCATTGCATCATATACAGATGTGTCACCATGCGGATGATAATTACCAATAACATTACCGACCGTTTTAGCCGATTTACGGTATGGTTTGTCCTGTAAGTTACCTTCAACATGCATTGAATATAATATACGTCTTTGTACAGGCTTTAATCCGTCACGGGCATCAGGTAAAGCCCTCTCTTGAATAATATATTTACTATAACGACCGAAACGGTCACCTAATATGTCTTCTAAAGGGATATTATATAATTTTTCCGATGATTGCATCAGACATTGCTCCCTTCTGATTCTACTTCAACTTGCTCATTGTTTAAAATTTTATCCTCTTCATCTAAATCAAATACTACATTTGATTCAATCCATTTACGTCTTGGTTCAACTTTATCACCCATTAGAGTAGTTACACGACGATCCGCTCTTGCTGCATCATCAATTTTCACTCGAATAAGCGTTCTAGTTTCTGGATCCATTGTTGTATCCCATAGTTGGTCAGCATTCATCTCGCCAAGTCCTTTGTAACGTTGAATCATATAACCTTTACCAACTTTTTTGATTGCATCTTGTAAGTCTACTTCTGACCAAGCATACTCGATTACTTCTTTTTTTCCAGTACCTCTACTTACTTTGAACAAAGGAGGTAAGGCAATATAAACTTTACCAGCTTCTACTAATGGCTTCATATAACGGTAAAAGAATGTTAATAAAAGTACTTGTATATGCGCTCCATCTGTATCAGCATCGGTCATAATGACAATTTTGTCATAATTAACATCTTCAATCTCAAAATCACTACCTACTCCTGCTCCAATTGCATGAATAATTGTATTAATCTCTTCATTTTTCATTATGTCCGCTAATTTCGCTTTTTCAGTATTGATTACTTTACCACGTAAAGGCAAAATTGCTTGGAAGCGGCGATCTCGTCCTTGCTTTGCACTTCCACCCGCTGAATCACCCTCAACTAAGTATAATTCATTCTTCTGTGGATTACGTGACTGGGCAGGAGTAAGCTTACCACTTAATGATGTTTCTGAACGCTTTCTCTTTTTACCACTTCTTGCTTCTTCGCGCGCTTTTCTTGCTGCTTCTCTAGCTTGATAAGCTTTTATAGATTTTTTAACTAATGAAGTCGCAATATCTGGATTTTCTTCAAGGAAATATGCTAGTTGATCAGACACAACTGAATCAACCGCTGACCTTGCTTCACTAGTACCTAATTTACCCTTTGTTTGTCCTTCAAATTGAAGGATTTCTTCAGGAATTCGTACAGATACAATTGCAGCTAATCCTTCTCGGATATCCGCTCCATCTAAATTTTTATCTTTTTCTTTTAATAGATTAACTTTTCTTGCATATTCATTAAATGCTCTTGTTAAAGCTGTTTTTGCACCAACTTCATGGGTACCACCGTCTTTTGTACGAACATTATTTACGAAAGAAAGCATCGTTTCTGAATATCCATCATTAAATTGGAACGAAAATTCCACTTCAATTTTATGGTGCAGTCCTTCAAAGAATACAACTGGATGCAGTGCTTCCTTTTCTTCATTTAAATACGCTACAAACGCTTCGATACCGTTTTCATAATAAAACTCTTCGAAAGTATCATGGCGCTCATCTTTAATTGTTATTTTTAAGCCTTTTAATAAAAAGGCAGACTCTCTAAGTCTTTCACATAAAGTATCAAAGTTAAAATTTGTCGTACTAAAAATTGTTGGATCCGGTTTAAAATGAATCGTCGTACCAGTTCTTTTCGTCTTACCAACGATTTCTAGTGAAGTGGCAGGTTTCCCACCATCTTCAAAACGCTGTTTAAAAATTGTTCCTTCACGGTGAATTTCTACTGTTAACCATTCTGATAATGCATTAACAACTGATGCACCTACCCCATGTAGGCCACCACTAGTTTTGTAGCCACCTTGTCCGAATTTACCGCCAGCGTGTAGAACAGTTAAAATAATTTCAGGAGTCGGTTTTCCCATTTTGTGCATACCAGTAGGCATCCCACGCCCATGGTCTCTAACACTTAAGCTATGATCCTTATGAATAATCACATCTATTTGAGTCCCGTGCCCAGCTAATGCTTCATCTACAGAATTATCTACGATTTCATAAACTAAATGGTGCAGACCTCTACTATCAGTGCTGCCAATATACATTCCAGGTCGTTTACGTACAGCTTCTAAACCTTCTAGTACCTGTATCGCATCTTCATTATATGTTGTTTCATTCTTTGCCAACACCATTTCTCCTTTCTAACTAAAAACCTATATAAGAACATCCGTTCCATTATATCATAATATAAATAAAATGTTTCTTCTAATCGTTCATGTTAATGGTTTTTTTCCTAACTTACAAGTCGAACACGAAAAAAATTTATAGAGCATGGTGAAAAAAAGGGAGAAGAAGTTATAAAATTTCATTAATCTTTCTATACCTGCTCCATGCCTTCCGTTAAAAAAACTCACTGCTTTTACAGTGAGTTTTTTTAACGGACTATCTGGTCATTGCATGTTCTACTTTTATACAACGATCCATTATGACAGTTTTACCATTCTCTTTTAACAATTGATATGCTTCTTCATTTTCAATGCCAAGTTGTGCAAAGAAAACATCACAATCAATTTTCAAAAACTCTTGTGCAACAGGTAACAGGTGTTCAGGTCTTCTAAATACGTTTACAATGTCAACTTTTTCTTTGATTTCTGTTAAACTTGATACCGCTTTTTCTCCTAACACAGTATCAACAGTAGGGTTAACTGGAATAATTTTATATCCAGCATCTTGCATTGCTTTACTCACCATATAGGACGTCTTTGATGGATCTTTTGATAAGCCAACTACTGCAATTACTTTACTTGATTTTAGAATCTGTCCAATTTCTTCTCTTGATGGGTATTTACTCAATACGAATCACCCTTTCAATTTGACAATTTACATAAATAAGCGAAAAGAACAACTTTTCGCTTATTTAATCTTCTTTTATCATATTTCTAAAATCATTTATCTGTCAATCATTGACTAGAAGCTAATGTTAAAGTTGAATTTTTCAACTTACCATCTCGGTAGTAAGTAATCTTCAATTGATCTCCTACTTTTTTGTGAGAATACAGGTATTCTCTTACTGTGATTACATCTGTTACTGGTTTGTCATCAAGTGCAACGATTACATCTAATTGTTTCATGCCAGCTTTTGCAGCAGGTGTGTTTGGATCAACATGTGTCACAACTGCTCCTTTAGTAACTGATTTCGGTAATTTTAATGTTTCTTCGATATTGTATTGAGGAATTTCATCAAGTGATTTTAAGCCAACACCCATAACTGGTCTAGTTACTTCACCAAATTTTTCAATTTGATCTAGCGCCGGTTTAGCAATATTAATCGGAATCGCAAATCCAATACCTTCAACAGCTTGTTCTGCTATTTTACTTGAATTTATACCGATTACTTCACCTTTTGCATTAATTAAAGCACCACCACTATTCCCAGGATTAATTGCTGCATCAGTTTGAATTACTTGTGTTTGATAATCAGCAACCCCATCTCCATCAATATCTTGTGGTATTTCACGTGCTTTACTACTTACAATACCTTCTGTTACAGTACTTTCTAAAAATCCTAATGGATTACCAATTGCAATGGCTGTTTCTCCAACATTAATTTTTTCTGAGTCGCCTAATTTAGCGATATTTGTTACGTATTTTGCATCAATTGCTACTACAGCTAAATCTAATAATTCATCTGTACCAACAAGTTTGGCATCAATTAACTGCCCATCTGCCATTTTAACTTTTAACTGTTTTGCACCAGCTACAACGTGATTATTTGTAGCAACTAATGCTTTATTTCCAACTTTTTTATAAACAACACCTGAACCAGATCCAGCTTCTTCAGTTTCCATTGAGAATGGATTTGAAGATTGATAATTGTTTACACCAACAACGAATTTGCGTGCATTTTGAATTGTAGTTGTTAAGTCTTCACGAGAGACATTAATAACTTGTGTTGGTACTGTATTTGTATCATTTGATAAATTTGCAGGTTTATTTGTTAAGTTAAAAACATCGGGTGAAACAATTGAGATCGTCACAGCACCGATAATAGCTCCGATAAATCCCGTTACAAGCGGATAACCACCTCGTCTACTTCTCGTTTGCCTTTTATGATTGTTTGGATTTTCATTGTTTAAATCTGTTTCATCATAGTATCCCATAATTCTTTCCTCCAATATGTAAGTATCTTTAATTGATATTAATTTAACCCACCCGTGTGTATTTGCTGTGAACTTTTAAACATAATTTGAATAAATTTTTAAATTAAAAGTAAATTCAACGCCATCTTCTTTATTATGAGCTTTAATAGTTGAATGATGTAAATCAAGAATTGTTTTTACGATTGCTAAACCTAACCCTGTCCCACCATTTTGTCTATTTCTAGATTCATCAATTCGATAGAAGCGATCCCAAATTTTATCAATCTTATCAGCTGGAATATGATTGCCTTCATTAAATATTGAAATTTTTACATATTCACCTTCATTTAATAAATTTATTTTTATGACACTTCCCGGGTTACCATAATGGATTGCATTTGAAAGGATATTAATGATTACTTGTTCTATTTTTCTTTTTTCACCGATTACTAGCGTTTCTTCATCAAGATTATAATCAAATTTATACGGATTATCATTCGAACTATTTTCAAACAGTCGAATAATTACATTTTCTATGCAATCCACAATTAAGAAAGGTTCACTTTTAAGTGTGTATGTACCTGATTGAAGTTTAGAAAGCTCTAACATATCTACTACAAGACCATTCATGCGATCAACTTCTTCAAGGATTACATCTGCATAATAACCATTTTTTTCAATATTTAATCCATCTTTTAAACCTTCTGCATAACTTTGTACAATACTTAAAGGAGTTTTTAACTCATGTGAGACACCGCTTATAAACTCTTTTCGTATTTCTTCTAACTGTTTCTCTTTTTCAATATCTTGCATTAATTTATGATTTGCTTGTTGTAAATTGTCGATTGTGCTAGCCAAATTTTCTGATAATGAATTAATCGATTTTGACAATTGTCCAATTTCATCTTCTGATTCAATATCAATTTTCTCGTTAAAGTTGAGCTTTGCTAATTGATTTGTAACAGCGTTCATTTTTATTAAAGGCTTTGTAATCAGTTTTGAATAGTAAAAAGAAATGATCACAATCAATAATAAAGCAACAATAAAAGCATAAATATAAAAATCTTTTAAAACATACATTGCTTCATCTACTGGTTGAAGGGATGTAATCGCAAAAATAACTTCCTTAGACCCCTTATGTGTATTGATTGGGTAAATAAACACTTTGTTTTCTAATCCATTTGCCTTATCAAAATAGCGATAAATTAATGGATAATCGTTTTCTGTGTGGCCGGAAAAATCCTCATCACTCTTGGTCCAATCAGTAATTGCACCCATCAATGAATTCATTTGAGCAGAATAGGTATATTGATTTGCAATAGGTAGATGTAAAGTAACAACTTTCCCTTTAATTTCAACATTTACCATTTCCTGGATGCTGTTTTTAGTTGATAATTGTATAGGATTAGTAGGTTGATTTTCCTCCTCCCACACCCCCATATTCGTCTTTATATAAAGCGGAATAAAATAATCGTCTTGAACAAAACCCCGAATTGTAATACTTGAATTCTCTTTAATATTTAATCTTAAAATACTATCTATTTGGTCAGAATACAGTAGATTATTTAAAGGCACATATACTTTTTTCCCTGCGTCTGTACGTACCGTTAAATCAAAATTATTCTCAGCTTTAAGAACACCTCTTTTATCCAATACCGCTAAAGTCGTGTTATATTTTGAATAAAGCTTAGATAATTCCTGTTGAAACTGGGTATTGTTATACTTTCCTGCTTTATACGCCATTGCAAATTTAGTCAATTCTTGTGAAACAATATTTACTTTTTTATTCGTATAAAAGGATTGCATAAAGACTGACTGACCTACAAAAACAATGATTAAAAAAATGATTAACAACAAAGTTATCGATAAAAAAAGCTTACGAACAATACTCTTTTTCATCATCTACTCCTCAAACTTATAGCCCACTCTTATAACTGTAGCTATATGCTTTGCCTTATCTCCCAATTTATGTCTCAGTTTTTTTATATGCGTATCAACTGTTCTACCATCTCCAAAGTAATCAAAACCCCATATATTATTCAGTAGTTGATCCCTGGTTAAAACAATGCCTTTATTATCAATTAAGTAACACAATAACTCGAATTCTTTATTCGTAAGCTGCAGTGCTTCATTGTTAATAGAAGCAGTCCTTGACGAAGTATTTATTGTAATTCCACAAATCATTTTCGTATCTTTATCGTCTTCTTTTAGATCAGTTGTTCGTCTAAGCACACTTTTTGCTTTTGCAACAAGTATTTTAGGACTAAATGGCTTTGTCACATATTCATCAGTACCTAATTCAAATCCTAATAATTGATCCTCTTCTTCTGAGCGGGCTGTAATCATAATAATAGGTATATTAGATTGCTCCCTAATTAACTTACATACTTTCCACCCATCTAATTTAGGTAGCATTAAATCTAAAATAATTAAATCTACTTGGTTCTCATTAAACTTCTTAATTCCTTCTTCTCCATCACCTGCTTCGATGACGATAAACTGATCGTTTTCAAAAAAATCTTTTACAATTTCTCTTAATCTTTTTTCATCTTCAATTAATAAAACTGTCGGATTCATAATTTTTTCCTTCCATTAAGTATAATAATAAAGACAGAATTAGGGATTATGATGTTAAAATTGACAGATTCTAGCCATAAACGTTTCTTCTTTGATTTACATAACCTTACTTCCCTTTTCTTTCTCTTAATCCTGCTATTTAAGTCAATATTCTATTTTATTTATCTATAATTTCGCTTAAAATTGTGATAGAATGATACGATACTGCACTATTTTATATTAGTTTGAAAAGGAGCTAGAACATGAGCTTGGTCATTATAGTACTAGCCTATTTAATCGGATCTGTACCATTCGGTTTAGTAGTTGGAAAATTATTTTACGGAGTAGATATTCGTCAACACGGTAGTGGAAATTTAGGTGCAACAAATACATTCCGCACATTAGGTAAAAAAGCAGGTATTATTGTAACACTTGGAGATATTTTAAAAGGAACACTAGCAGCTTCATTACCTGTAATATTCCATTATCATGGAATTAACCCTCTAATCATTGGACTAATCGCTGTAATTGGACATATGTATCCGATTTTTGCCGGTTTTAGAGGTGGAAAAGCAGTAGCGACTTCAGCTGGGATCTTATTATACGCATCTCCACTCCTTTTTGTTGCCATAATTATAATCTTCGGGATTAGTTTAAAAATATCAAAATACGTATCATTATCTTCAATGTTAACAGCAGTAATTGCCACAGTTTTATCATTCATCATTGAATTTAAAAAAGGCGAGGACTACATACTAACTTATATCCTAATCGTATTAACAATCTTTGTCGTATATAGACATCGCGCAAATATTAAAAGAATCAAAGACAAAACTGAACCAAAAGTTAAATTCTAAAAGCTCATCACAAGCTTAAGAAAAACTCAAAGATTAGAGAAATAAAGGTCTAAACACCTTTCATCTCTAATCTTTTTTATTTACCCTTTACCGTAAATATTTCTAAATCCGTTTCATTACCTAACCATTGCCATTTTACCTTTTTTTAACTAACCCCATTGCTCTACTACCTTTATTTACTTTTAACCCTACTCTAAAGCTTTCTCATAAGCTTCATACCAATCAGGGAACATTCTTTTAAATTTAATCGGTCTAAATGTTTCTTTATGAACAAGGACATGTGTCGAATTCCCGACACAGCATAGATCTCCTTCTTCGTTTATAATTTCGTATTCATATATAACTTTAAGTGGTGTAAGCGATTTTACTTTTGTTTTAACTTTAGCAGTCTGTCCATATCGTAGGCTTTTCTTATACGATACATTCAAATCAATAACAGGTGAAATCACTCCTTGTGATTCCATTTCTGCGTAATTAAAGCCTAAGTCTTTGATTAATTGAGTTCGTCCAATCTCGAACCAAACTAAATAATTTGCATGGTAAACTACACCCATTGCATCTGTTTCTGCATATCTTACTTCAACTAATTTCTCTGATATAAACATAATTTCACCTCATCTTCTTCTACAGAATACTTTACCAAAAAATTAATAATTGTTCTATTTTTTAACATACACTAAATGTTATAATTTTCTTATAATTAATTAATCATTTTCTAATATTCTAAAATTGGGAGGCAGATTTTATTGAAGGTCATATTAGGGTCAATTATCATCATCCTTCTTTTATTATTCGGTTTATGGCTACTTCTCTCACCGACCTTTGAAAAAATCGGTGACAAAACAGTAAAAGTAAAAAATATTTTGAAGGAGAAGGAGGAAAAGCAAAATGGAAATTCGTCCAAGTGAAACTAAAAAATCATTTATGAATCGTAAAGTTATTGGTGGGATCATTGCTGGTATCGCACTTATTTTAATTGTTACAATTCCTACTTTATTTATTGAGAAAATAACACCTGGTTATGTAGGGGTTGTTTATTCACCAAATGGAGGAATACAAAAAAATACACTTTCACAAGGTTGGAATTTTGTTGGTTTATTTGATAAAGTCACCGAATATCCAGTCCGCTTACGAACAGTAGAATATAAAGATGTTGCCCTAGCTACTTCAGACGGAAAAAGAATTGAAATGGATTTATCTTACACATATAAAATTGATCCTTCAAAAGTTGTCTCAATGTTTAATGAGTTTGGTCCAGTTGCTATCGAAGAAATAGAAGATACATATTTAAAGAAACGATTACAAGATGCAGCGCGAATTGCAGTTTCGAAATACACAGTTTTACAATTATATGGAGAGAAATCAAGTAACGCCTCTGCAGATATTGAGACAATTTATAAAGATGATGTAAAAGTACTTGGATTTTTTGTTGAAAATTTAACTTTAGGAACACCAAAACCTGATGCAAAAACACAAGATGCAATTGATGCAAGAGTCCAAGCAGCCCAAGAAAATGATCGTAAAAAAATTGAACTTGAAACTGCTCGAATTGAAGCTGAGAAAAAGAAGGTAGAAGCTCATGCCGACGCTGATTCACAGCTAATTCGTGCTCAAGGTCAAGCAAAAGCAAACCAAGTCATTCAGCACTCATTAACGAAAGAATTAATTGAATATAAAAAAGCAGAAAAATGGGATGGTAAACTACCTACTGTTTCAGGAAGCGATGCTAATATCATTCAATTCCCTATTGATCCAAATAGTAATAATGAAACAAAATAATGATTATATTTTCAAAACCTAGTCTATGGCTAGGTTTGTTTCTTTTTAAAATGAAATTGATTTGCTTTTCCACCTATTCTCTTCTAATCCAAACTCTAGGGCATATATTTAATAGAGACGAATATCTACGTTTGATGAAAGGAGATAGACAAAAAATGCAAATTCATGTAGTGAAAAGCGGAGAAACAGTCATGAGTATTGCAGATTTTTATGGAGTTGAAAGGCAATCACTCATAAATGCAAATGCTCTAGTAGCTCCTTATAAAATAATAAAAGGTCAAGCGCTTGTTGTACCAACTACAGGAAACGAATATATTGTCCAACCTGGAGATAATTTATACGATCTTGGTTTAACGTATGGAGTTTCAGCAAGTCAAATTGCTACCTATAGTGGGATTAGTCCATATGCATCTTTAAATGTCGGCCAAAAGCTACATTTGCCAGCACGTAAAAAAAGAAATGTTGAATCAATTGGCTACTTACAACCTACTTCAAACCCAATTAAGCCTGCTCTAGAAGATGCTGCACGCAAGGAAGGAAAGTTTTTAACTTATTTAGCACATTTTAGCTTTGATGCAAAAAGGGATGGTTCTTTAACAGAGCCACCATTAGGTAATATTCCACAAATCGCTAAGGAAAACCGTAATATCTATATGATGGTTGTATCAAATCTTGAAAATGGCCAATTCTCCACATCACTTGCAACTGATATTTTACAAAGTACAGCCGTTCAAGATCGTTTAATAAACACAATCATTAGCACAGCAAATAAATACGGCTTTAGAGAAGTAAATGTAGACTTTGAAGACGTTGCTTCTAAAGATCGAGTCCCTTATATTAACTTTTTAAATAAATTAAAATCTAGACTCCCTCAAGGATTCATCTTAAGTGCTACATTAATACCTAAAACAAGCTCAACTCAAAAAGGAAGATTTTACGAAGCACATGATTATGCAAATATTGGGAAAGTTGTAGACTTTGTCGTTATCATGACTTATGACTGGGGTTGGCAAGGTGGTCCACCAATGGCCGTATCTCCTATCGACCAAGTTCGTAAAGTAATCAATTACGCAAAAACTGTTATCCCAGTACCTAAAATTATGATGGGGCAAAACTTATACGGCTTTGACTGGAAAGTTCCTTTTAAACAAGGTACGATGGCAAAAGCCTTAAGCGCAGAAGCAGCTACAAATTTAGCAATTCAAATGACAAATGAAATTCTTTTTGATAACAAAGCAAAAGCACCATATTTCCGTTACACAGAATCAAACGGGCAAAAACATGAAGTCTGGTTTGAAGATGCGAGATCGATTCAGGCGAAATTTAACTTAATAAAAGAAGAAAATATCCGCGGTATTTCCTATTGGAAGTTAGGTTTACCGTTTATCCAAAATTGGGAACTTCTAGAGGCTAACTTTAATGTCGTAAAAAGAGCATAAAAAAAAGCTAGGTATTTATGAGTCAGACTCAGAGTACCTAGCTTCTTTTTTATTCAGTCATTCGTATTATTAAATGCCTGCTCGTCCCTTAGTTCACTTTCTAATGCTGAAAGTGATTCCTCACGACGTTGATTTTTTTCTATTGCATTTTGTTTTTGCTGTTCATTACCAATCTGCATTGAAGTCTCTGCTTCTTTAATATTTTCCTTCGTATTATTAATCATATCTTGAATTTTATCAGCATTATCACTGCGATCATCTGGCTTTGATTTGTATTCCATCATTAATCACTCCAATTCAAAATTGTGTTTTGGAATTTGAATATTACCCGTTATCAACGATTGGTTGTTTGCCAGTAGGATCTTTATATTGCATTTGTTTACCCTTATTCCCGCCAGCTGCTTTGTTTTGAGTACCAACATGATTTGGTACAAAATCTTTAGGATGTTTTTTAGGATTTCCCATTTTATCGCCCCCTAGCGATAGTATGAGTTTTGTTACTTTAAATATGTAAAAAAAATCGATTTTAAAAAACAAAAAAAGAAGGATAAATTCCTTCTTACTCTTGTCTATTCTGCTTTAGCTTTTCTTTCTAAACGTTCTTCTAAACGATCATATATTTTATTTAAAGCTTCCGCATCATTTAATAGAGAATTTTTATTTTCATTAATTAATTCTTGAAACGATTTATGTCTCTTCTTTCTCATAACAATCACCTCTTCTTTTTATGTTAGTATTGACAAAAAAAAGAGTTTTCTTACATTTTAGTAAATTTTTTCTTATTTTAAAAATGTATTTAATTGTTTCTCAGTAACTGGTCCTATTTGCTTAAAAACAATCTCGCCATTCGCATTAATAAAATATGTAGTAGGAATTGAAATCACACCATATTTCCGAAAATTATCTCCATTTTCATCAATTAAGATATTATAATTCATACTATTTTTACTAACAAAATTCTTAATAAAATTCAAATCTTTCTTCTCACCAATATAATCTGCAACACCAATCATTTCAATATCTTTATGTGCTTGATGAAACTTCTCTAATGCCGGAATTTCATCTTGGCACGGAGGACACCATGTAGCCCAGAAATTTAAGATTACTTTTTTGCCTTTGAACGAAGATAAATTAACCTTCTTCTCATCCAAAGTCATCAATTGAATATCAGGTGCTTGCTGACCAACTTGTACACCCAATTTTTGAATCGAAGCAATATACGCATCATTATTACTAGTAACCTTACTCTCTGCTTCTTTTTTCTCGTATAATTGAAAAAATGAATAGCCTAACGCAACTAAAAGCACTAACAAAGGAATTACTTTTCTCATACAAATCACCCTTTTAATTAACTATCTCTATTTAACCATAATAAATACAAAAGTGGAACAAGCCCGAATATCTTCAAAGCGATTTTTTTACGCACTACATAATGACTTTTAATATTAATTCTTTTTTTCTAAAATTATTTCGAAATAAATCCCACTTTTTATCTCATTTTATATTTTTTACATGAATGGTTTATTAATTCGTAATTTTAATTAATTATTTAGAGGAATTTGTAATGACAATAGGGCGACCACCAATCCATTGATTTGTAGCTGTGTTTGGGATTGTACTTTTAAATACAATCCCGTATTTTAAATGCGATTCTTAAAAAAATGGTAAAAAAACGATATTTTTTTATAAAATCAGTAGAATGAACACCACTTTTCAATGAAATTTGATGAATTTCATCTAATTTCTTTCAGATTTCTCCTAAAAATCATAAAATCGGTTAGTTTATTTGCGTTTCCCTGATTTTTTTGCGATTACCCGATTTTAATTGCGATTCTCCTTTTTTATTTGCGATTGCCCCAATTTATTTGCGATTCTCCTTTTTTATTTGCGACTCCCGGATTTTAAGTGTGATGCCCAACTTTAAAAGCGATCCCATAATATATTCAAACAACAAAAAAACACGATCCAAAAAGGACCGTGTTTTTCATCTAATTAATGAGTTACTTTAGAATTATTTAATTTATCACGTAATACCATTTGTAAGATACCACCGTGACGGTAGTAGTCAATTTCAACTTCGCTATCGAAACGAGCAACTACATCAAATTCAACAGTTGTTCCGTCTTCTTTAGTTGCAGTTACTTTTACAAGATCACGTGGTTTAACATTTTCATCTACAGTAACAGCAAAGATTTCTTTACCTGTTAATCCAAATGTTTCAGCATTTTCACCAGCTTTAAATTGAAGTGGTAAAACTCCCATTAATACTAGGTTACTTCTGTGAATACGTTCGAAGCTTTCAGCTAGAACTGTTTTGATGCCTAAAAGATTTGTTCCTTTAGCAGCCCAGTCACGAGAACTTCCCATACCGTAGTCATTTCCAGCTAAAATCATTAGTCCAGTACCGTCTTCTTTATAACGCATTGCTGCATCATAAATTGACATAACTTCGCCAGTTGGCCAGTAAGTAGTGTATCCACCTTCTGTACCTGGTGCGATTTGGTTACGGATACGGATGTTAGCGAATGTACCACGCATCATTACATCATGGTTACCACGACGAGAACCATATGAGTTAAAGTCTACAGGTTTAACATCTTTACTTTGTAAGTAAAGTCCTGCAGGAGTTGTTTTACCAATTGAACCAGCTGGTGAAATGTGGTCAGTTGTTACTGAATCACCGAATTTACCAACGATTTTTAAACCAGCTAATGGTTTAACTACGCCTGGCTCTTTTGATAAACCTTCAAAGAATGGAGGATTAGCGATATAAGTTGATTCGCTATCCCATTTGTATAATGAATCATCAGTTGTTTGAATTTCGTTCCAACGTTTGTTATCTTCAAATACTCTTTCATATTCTTTCTTGAATAATTCAGGAGTAACTGTAGCAGCAACAACTTCTTGTACTTCAGCAGATGTTGGCCAAATGTCTTTTAAGAATACATCGTTTCCATCTTTGTCTTGACCGATTGGTTCAACAGAGAAGTCGATATTTACATTACCAGCTAACGCGTAAGCAACTACTAATGGTGGTGATGCTAAGTAGTTACCTTTAACTTGAGGATGAATACGTCCTTCAAAGTTACGGTTACCAGAAAGTACTGATGTTACTAACATATCATTATCAGCAATTGCTTCTTCCATTTCAGGTGCTAATGGACCAGAGTTACCGATACATGTAGTACATCCGTAACCAACAATGTTAAATCCTAATTGGTTTAAGAAAGGAATTAAACCAGCTTCTTGTAAATATCCACTAACAACTTTAGAACCAGGAGCTAATGAAGTTTTTACATAAGCAGGCACAGTTAATCCTTTTTCAACAGCTTTTTTAGCTACTAAACCAGCACCTAACATTACGTATGGGTTTGAAGTATTTGTACAACTTGTGATTGCTGCAATTGCTACTGCACCAGTTTTAAAAGTTGTTTCAGTACCGTTTTCGAATTTAACATTTACTTCTTTATTTAATGTTTCATCAGTTAAACCGAAACCTGCATTACCCATAGGAGCAGAAACTGCTGCTTGGAATGCTTTTTTCATTTCTGATAATGGAATTAAATCTTGTGGACGTTTTGGACCAGAAAGATTTGATTCAATTTCTGAAAGATTGATTTCAACTAAATCAGTGAATGTAGGATCTTCTAGATCTGTTGTATAGAATAAATCATTAGCTTTACAGTATGCTTCTACTAATTGAATTTGCTCTTCACTACGACCTGTTAAGCGTAAGTAGTTAAGTGCTTCAACATCAACTGGGAAGAATCCACATGTTGCACCATACTCAGGAGCCATGTTTGCGATTGTTGCACGGTCTGCTAGAGGCATGCTTTGTAAACCTGGTCCAAAGAACTCAACGAATTTATTTACTACACCTTTTTTACGTAAAACTTCAGTAACTTTTAACGCTACGTCAGTTGCAGTCGTTCCACTTGGTAAAGAACCAGTTAATTTAACACCGATTACTTCTGGAACTGGGAAATATGATGGTTGACCAAGCATTCCTGCTTCAGCCTCGATACCACCTACACCCCAACCTAATACACCGATACCATTGATCATTGTAGTATGTGAGTCAGTACCTACTAATGTATCTGGGAATGCTACTACTTCACCATCTGCATTTGCAACTGCTTGAACTACGTTAGCTAAGTATTCTAAGTTAACTTGGTGTACGATACCAGTTGCTGGTGGTACTGCACGATAGTTATTAAATGCTTTTTGAGCCCAGCTTAAGAATTGGTAACGCTCTTCGTTACGAGAAAATTCTAAATCCATATTGAAATCCAATGCATCAACTGAACCAGCTTTATCAACCATTACAGAGTGGTCAATTACTAGGTCTACTGGAATTTCAGGATTAATTACTTCAGGGTCTCCACCCATATCTGCCATTGCCTTACGTAATGAAGCTAAGTCAACTACAGCTGGAACACCAGTGAAGTCTTGTAAAATTACACGAGAAGGTTTAAACGGAACATCTACATCTTGTAGCTCGCTTGTTCCCCATTTTGCTAAATTTTCAACATGATCTTTTGTAATTACTCTTCCATCTACTTGACGAAGAACTGACTCTAGTAACACTTTAATCGAATAAGGTAATTTACCGATTTTAGCTACTCCAGCTTCCTCAATTGCTTTTAAGCGATAATAATGATAAGTTTTATCGTTCGCAGTAAATGTCGAACGAGATTGGAAAACGTCATTTTTCCCCATTGTTCTTCCCCCTATTAAGCAAAAAATGTCTGAATATATTTTATATCCAAACTTTTCAATACCTTACAATAATATATTATTACAATGTATATCATAAGTAAATAAGAAGTAACTTATCATTTGCAATAAGAATTACTTATGACTAAATTTATCGAATAGGAAATTTAATAATCTTTTACTAATATACCAATTTGGCGTACAAAAAATTTAAATTTTTATCTTGGATTAACAAATGTCATTTGAGGAAAATTTAATTTTTTAGTTATAAAAAAATTAAAGCATTTACTCAATAACCTCCCTTAAAAATCAATTCGGGAGACGTTATATATCTTTATTATATCAATAACTAAGCATTTCACACTATACTCCAATCAATGGCAAAACTACCATATACTTATGTATTACTTGGTAGATCTTCATTTATTTAATGGTTTATTAGGGTTAAGTGATTAAAATATTAGTTGTTAATTAGTGGCATACATTTTTTTCTTACTCATGAATCTTAATCAGTATGATTTTTTCATTTTCAAAATTGAATATGTTTTATTCTCACCACGCAAACAAACCCTGTATACACAAATACAAGGTTAAGCTCTTCTTGACGCTCCTTTGTGCGGGTAGGTTCGTAAATCAAAACATTTATATTGTTTTTTTCGCAGTAATTATACCATTTTAAGGCTGCCTGCTTTGTATCTGGAGCTAACTAATTAAATTTGATAAATTTCTTTCGTGATAAGTTGGATTTGTCATTAATCATTTCTCCTTTTTAATAAATTAAAAAAAGCCATTCTAATAGGAAGACTTTTCACAATAATTTAGTTCAATCAGAAAATAGAAGACTTATGTCAATATATTTACAAACAATGAAAACGGTTTGTAATATTAGTCTAAAAGACCAATGTTTTTTTAATTAACCATGCCTTTATGTATACAGATTGTTTTCTCCTCACAAAAATTACCATAAAGATAATTAGGCTACTTAAAAAAATTAAGGAAAGACTATTTTTTATAAAAGGCTTTGTTCAATTAATTCTCAGGCGTTTTTATGAAGATATACAGAAAATAAATCATAGAGCCTTATATTTAAGGAGGAATTTACATGTCTAGACGTAAAAATAATTCAGGTAGTGGTATGTCTGCATCCGTTGAGCAAGGAAAAGCTGCTGGTTTCAATGAAGAAACTGCACAAGAGCCACTTTCAGCAGATTATAAATTAAACAATAAAAAGACTAAAAAAAGACAATAAAATAAACTCGACGATTGGCAAAGAAATATTGGTAGTTATCCACTACTTAATCCGTCGCCAATTTATGAACAAAAAAAATAGCAAGCAATCGCCAAATTGCTTGCTATTTTTAAATTTTTTTTGATCATTACTCAAAATCATCTTTACGTTTTCTTAGAATACCTCTGTTCATTGTCGATTGCGGCATTAAATAAATAATGTCACCAGTTCTTTTTGTCTCTCTATTAACATTACTTTTTCTTCGATTATAGTATAGGAAAAAATTAATCACGTTTCTTTGTCTCTTATTATATTGAACTTTCTTGAACAAGAGATAGAGTACGATCACACCCGAATATATAAGACAAACCGCTAGAACTTGCATAATCAGTATCAGTCTCCTCTTTCATTTTGACTATTACTAGTATTGGTCAAATTACTTGTTTCATACATCAAAAGAGTCAGACAAACTAAAAAAATTAACTTTTACTCTAGTAATTTCTTAGAAAATATATATTTAAAAATTGTTTGTCGTTTTTTTATCTTAAAATTATGAAAAATAATTTTCTCAAACTTTCTATTATTAATGATTCAAAGCTGAATTAAATCATATAAATTCCTCCCTTTCATTAATTTATTTATTATATGGAAAATGGTTATCAAAAATTAGTAGGAAAAATTGATTAAAACGCTTACATTTTAGAATTAGTAAATTTTTCATTGTGGCATATTTTTTTCAATACAACTAAAGCTATTAATAAAGGAAGGTGACAAGAATGACAAACAAATCGTCAAAACGAAATAGCCCAATCGATCATGAAAGTGGGCAACCAAAACCATTAAGTGGTTCTCATAAAGTAAAGAATCAAAATCATTCTAGACAGAAAAAACATAGTAGTCACGATATGTAATTTTTAATTTAATGGAGGGTTTTTAAGTTGAAGAAAAAAAGTAATGGAACGAATAAAATTAATCAGAATATAACACCAGATGGACTAGATGTTGAGTACTCAGCAGAATTAGCTGACCAAGAGGATATGCAAGCGCAAGAGCGTTCAGCTCAAGCAGATGCACGTGTGAAAAAGAAACAATAAACTTGTACAAAAAAGGTATGCGATTATGCTCGCATACCTCTTTTAATCTTATTTATTTACCTCAGCATCAATAGCTGCTTTTATTGATTCTAAACTTGGATTATCAACTGCTTTTCCATTTACAAAAATTGTAGGAGTACCGTTTACGCCATAATGGCCAGCAATCGCAACATCATTAGCAACTTGTTTCATTGCGTCTTTTTTATATAAGTCTTTTTTAAATTGTTTTACATTTAAATCCGGAATAACAGATTTCGCAATACTTGCTAATTTATCTGGTGTAGCCCAAGTTGTTGTTTCATCTTCTTGCTTTAAATAAATTTGCTCTTGAAATTTCCAAAATGAATCTTTGTGCGTTTTATAGATAACTTCAGATGCAAGAGCTGCTAAGTTTGAATCCTTCGAAATAAATGGATAGTTAATAAATGAAAAATTGATTAAACCTTTGTCAATATAATCAGCTTTAAGTTGTGGAAATACGATTTTATTCCACTGTGCACAGATTGGACATTTGTAGTCACCAAATTCAACTACTTCAACCTTTGCGTCTTTATTACTAAATGTTGGCTGATCCTTTGTATCAAAACCATCAACCTTTACATCACTTACTCCAGCTATAGTTGGGTAAACTTCTTCCGTTTTTTTCTTTTGTAGATGTGAAACTAAGAATAACGCTCCAACTAAAACTACGATACCAATAAACACAGAAATAGCAAAAGTTTGATTACTATTAGATTTCTTCTTTTTACTCATTAGTGCTTTATTCCCCCTACATTTATGTACTATTCAATATTGTAACATAAAGGGTTTATCCTAACTATTCATAACACTCACATTAGACAATAATTCATTTTTTACGACTAATGGAACATAAAATCAACTCAACAATATTTATCGAATATAAATAGGGTCGCCCATGAGTGGACGACCCCTTTATTTTTAATTGTTTTTATTTACTAGAACAATCAATTCTTCATCAAATTTTATTTCTGAATTCAATTTTAATAGCTCTCTAATAAAAGCTTTTGGATTTTCAAGTGTTAAAATAATCGGTTGAATCGATTCATTTATATGAATTAATAATGTAATAAGTTCTTTATTTTTTCCATAGACTTCAACTAATTGTTTAATTTCTGTAATATCATGAATTTTAAATTTAAGAGTAAGAATACCTTTATGAATAATAATATCATCTTGAATTAACACAATATCACTTCTTATTAACCGGAAAGCTGTAATACTTAAAACAATGATTACAACCGCAATTTGTAAATAAGTTTTTAAATCATTCCCATTGCCAAGTAACATTGAAATTAACTTGTACAGTACGATAAGGAAGATGGAACTTGCGGCCAAGTAAAATAAAACACTTAAAAAAGTAAAGTGAGAAGAGAATTTAGTTTGTTTCACATCTTTAGCCTCCTCTACGACTTTTTTCTTCGTTTTATCTACTATATGATTCAAATACCTAAAATGAAACTAGTACTTAAAAATAAATGGTCATTTTTTGACAAAAATCCTATGTACTAGCTTGATACTTGTCATATTTTCTTACTATAATAGTGTTATGTTACCTAATACAAGGAGGATACATATGTTTTCATTCTTTTCACAAATTATGATTGTCTTATGGACAATTTTCTTATTAGGAATGATGTCAATAGGCGGATACTTTATGTTCAGAAAGTTTTTAAAACGAATGCCGAAAGAGGATGGAAAATCAATCTTAGATTGGCAGGAAGAATATTTACTAAAAACAAAAGATTTTTGGTCATCTGAACAAAAAGATTTACTAGAAGAATTAGTAAAACCTGTACCATCTTTATTTAGAGATATTGCTCGAGATAAAATTGCAGGTAAAATCGGTGAATTAGCACTACTTAATAACGCAACACAAATTACACAAGGTTTAATTATTGAAGGTTATATTAAAGCAACACCGAGACGAGATCATGCTTTTTTAGTTAAAACTTTAAAGAAAAAAGAAATCGATTTCACGGATTATAAGCATTTACTTGCAAAATAAAATCTTTTTTTCAAAAATAAAACGTGTACCGAATCGGTACACGTTTTATCATGTAATAATTGTATTTGAAGGAAGTTGTCTTCTCAACTTTTGATATGATTTGTACATTGCTAATCTCCAAGGAACAATCATTGAAAAAGCTAGTAAGAAGAACATACCACTTAATTGGCCTACATCGATTGACGAACTTAAGTATAACTTCATAACGATACGAACAACTAATAAACCAAGTAAGATAAATACGAATGATTTTGATCTTTTTAAATAAATTTCATTGTCTACAATTTCAAATTTAGACGTTTTAATAAGGAATAACGAAAAGAAAATCCCCATACAAACAGCTTCTAAAACTTCAGTTCCTGTTAGTCTGAACTCCGGTACTAAATACATTAATGCTCCAGAACTCATAAAAAATGGAGGTAAAATTATTTTTCTTAAGTTTGTAGGCTTTTTAGCAGCTTTTATTCTAACTACAATTACGCCTAATGCCATACAAGTTGCTATAACTGTACTAAATATTATACTCATATTTTTACTCATTTTTTCACTACCTTTTATCTATATCTTTAAGAAAAATATTTCCTTATTTAAACTGATTATATAATACAGTTTCTTCTTTACTGTTGCAAATCCATTAACTTCAAAACCTGCATATTTTTATCACTTGACATTTCAGTTTTAACTTTAAATATCATTAAAAACCTGTAAATCCGCCAAAAAATCTAGTGAAATAAATTGTAATTTTAGTTAACCAGTCAAAATATAACATGATTCCCATAATAATCATTATATATCCACCGAAAACTACGATTTTATGTGAATGCTTTTTAATCCAAGTTAATGAACCTAAATAAAATGACAATACAAAAAATGGGATTGAAAATCCAAGTGTATACGCTAACATATAAAATAGACTTGAACCAGGATTACTCACTGCTAATGCAAATACTGAAGTTAAAATTGGTCCAGTACAAGGTGTCCACCCTGCTGCAAATGCTAACCCAATTAAAGTAGAACCTAGAAATCCAGATGGACGTTTTGAAAATTGAACTCGTCGATCACTCATTAAAAACTTCGGTTGAAAAATTCCTGTAACAACTAAACCTAAAAATACAATTAATATCGCTCCAACTTGACGAATAAAATCTTGATATCTCATAAAAAAAGAACCAATTATTGAAGTACTAAACCCTAATACAATGAAAATTAACGTAAAACCTAGTAAAAAAAACAATGTATGTAGTAAAGTTTTACTTTTATGTATTCTTTTCTCATTTTGCAAATCACTTAAAGATACCCCTGTTATATACGACAAAAACGCTGGATAAATCGGTAAACAGCATGGAGAAATAAAGGAGAGAAATCCCGCTCCAAATGCAATACCAATATTTAAATCCCCCATCAACTTACATCCCTTCTCAACTTACATTCTAGTTAACATTATAACAGAATTGTTTTTTATTTAGTATTAAAAGTAGTTAATACACCGATTGGTACAAATTATTAATTCACGCTTGTTTTTATGAATACAAATAGAAAATGTATTTAGAAAAATTTTAAGCTTTAACATAAAATCTTCTAGATTTTTTAGAAACTTACACGAATGCACGCAATAATAACTTTAGATTTTCATTTATATGGAATAATTTTACTTAAATTTCGGCACACTTTTTAATAAACAATTTTATTAATTGGGTGGGAAAATGTTTAAAAAAATATGGCCAACTTTATTATTAATAGTAGTCCTGATCATTTATTACGTGGAAATATTACCTTATATTTATAAGTTTCACGGATGATGCTTCAGTTATATCATTGTTTAAAATTTCTACTTTTTAACTTCAATAGTAATTGTAAAATTTAAAAATGCTTTCAAATTTATTGAAATTAAATTTAATTATTACGAAAATTCTAAACTATTTATAGTATAATCATATGACAATCTTTTATGGCATTAGGAATAATTAATAAGCTTACGTTCTAAGCTCTACTGGATACTTTTATTGAAAGGAGTTCTTTTTTTATATGTCTACTGTTTTGCAGCAATCAAAACCGACGCAATCGAAAGCTAATCGGACTAAAGAAATAAAGGAAGGATTCTTAGCAGCTGTTCCATTAATCATTGGATATTTGCCTGTAGCTTTTACATTTGGATTAATCGCAAAGCAAGCAGACATTGATGTAGTAAATACTCTTTCATTCAGTGCGCTAGTATATGCTGGTGCAAGTCAGTTTATGGGGTTATCAATGTATTTAGCAGGCGTGAGCTTTTTTCAAATTTATATCGCTACTTTTATTTTAAATTTTAGAAACTTTGTTATGAGTCTATCATTTAATCATCAATTTAAAACGCTACCCTTTTGGGATCGAGTCTACTTATCTATTACACTAACAGATGAAAATTTTGCTGTTACAACTTTAGGTAAAAAAAACAGTAAAACTAGTTATTCATCTACTTATTTAATTACTTTACATACAATTGCTTACATTACTTGGATAAGTGGGACTATACTAGGAGTTATTTTCTCAAAGCTAATCCCTAAAATCATTAGTGAAAGTATGGGTATTTCATTATACGCTATGTTTATTGGCTTATTAACACCAGCCATTCGTACAAATTGGCGAGCATGTTTAATTGTTTTAGTTAGTATGCTTTTAAATTTCTTTTTTTCAACAATATTAACACAAGGCTGGTCATTAATTTTGTCATCAATCCTTGCTAGTTTCCTTGCAATTGGTTTAATGAGAGGAGATTCCAAAGAATGATTATCTTTTTACTTGTATTAGGAATGTGCTTAGTCACGATGATTCCTCGAATTATTCCTGTTTTTTTAGTTGATCGGATTCAGTTTCCAAATTGGGTAACATCGTGGCTAAAAGGGGTCCCGTATGCTGCATTAGGTGCATTAATTTTCCCTGGCATACTTAGTGTTCAAAAAGGAAATATGAGCGTCGGTTTAATTGGCGGAGCCGTCGCAATTATCTTATCGTTATTAAGATTACATATTATCTTTGTTGTATTTGGTGCAATTGGAACTGTTTTAATATTGAAGCTTTATTTTATTTAAACATTATTAACATCTTTACTCGTACATAGTGTTTAAAAATTAGTTTATTAATTAGTTTCCAATATTAAATAGGTTAAGTAATATTGGTTGTAGTGGTAATGCGAAGAGGTTGTTCATAATTTTGCTTATTTACGTACTCATGAACCTGATATGAGTACGTTTATTATTGCCTATGAACCTCTTATGAGTTAAGAATCCCCTTTTTCACTCTCTTTTTTTAACTCATGAACACCTTATGAGTTAAGAATTTCCTTATTCCCACTCTTTTTTTAACTCATGAACCCTTTATGAGTTAAAAATTCTCCTATTCACTCTCTTTTTTTAACTCATGAACACCTTATGAGTTAAGAAATTTCAGATTTCCTCTCTTTTTTTAACTCATGGAGCCCTTATGAGTTAAGAATTCGCTTATTCTCTCTCTTTTTTTAACTCATGAACACCTTATGAGTTAAGAATACTTCTATCCCTTCTCTCATATTAACTCATAAACCTCATGAGAATGTATTTATCGACTTCATGCTTTTTAATTACTCATATTCTTTCTTGATTATGTATTTTTTTAAATTCGCCGTGTTTCGAACACAAAATTAAAAAACAAAAAAAGTCGCTAAAAATGCGACTTTTTAAGTAAATGCTTATTTGTTTGGTGATCCAAATTTATCAGCTAATTTTGCAGCGTCTGGAATTCCAAGACCAGTAGCTTGGTTATAAAGCGTACCTGGTGTTCCAGAGTAAAATAAATTATCGTTTTTATCGCCTGCTTTATTTAACGGTGTGAAAGGTGAAGAATTTTCTTGTGCGAAACGATAAATTTGTGGATTCCAGAAACCTACTTGTGTATGCTCTGCACTATTTATTAACGCCGTTAAACCGTTTAATTGTGGTGATACGAGACTAGTTCCTCCATAAACAGCATAACCTGAATTTGTTCCCGGTTGGCCTGGATCACTTAAATATACATAATATCCAGTGTATGGGTCAGCAGCCATCGATACATCTGGAATGTTACGGCCCGAATCTTTGCCTGTAATAATAGTTGGGTTTTTATAAGTAACACTTGATAAATCAGATGAAATTTTAAACTCATCTACTGCAGTATATTTGTTAACTCCACTAACTCCTTTTTGATAATCAGGGGTATCAAAATACGTACTAAAGCCTCCCCCGCCACCATTAACTAAATTGACATCGTCAATATTTCTTGCTTTGAAATAGTCATGTAAATAGTCCCATCCCCAAGCACGTTCTTCGTTTACTTTCACATCAAGTCCAGTAGAAGTAGAATGGAATTGGAAAGGTAATGTCGTACCACCCGCTGCAGTAATATATGGGCTTGCGGCTGGGAAATCTGCTGTTAATTTAAATACTTTATTATCTCCTCTAGTTTCATCATAAGCACCTGCATCACCTGCTGAGGCAAACATTGAAATACCTTGTGCTGCAGCTTGCATAAATAATTGATTAAATGTTTCTTCATACTCTGGTGCTTCCATTTGTTGTTGTACGTATGAATCAATACTTAATTCACTTGATCCCCAGCTTACTGAAATTTGTTTAGCTACATTATCATTAATTGCATTAGAGAATGCATCTACAAATCCAGTATCAGAGTTTGGTCCTACATACACATTAATATTTGCTTGTGGTGCAATTGCACCTGATTGTTGTACATCTAATGTAGTTTCTTCATAACCATCCCAACCAGAACCACCATCTACATCGGTTACTTTAATACGATTTGGCTTAGTTTGAATGCCCATATTATCCCAGAATTTATAAGCATCATCAGTATTAAATTCGGCTAATGTAACAATACCGAGTGTTTGTCCTGCTCCAGTAGCGCCTTTTTTATAAAGTGGGTCCACATTGTAATGATTTTGTAAATCTTGTGGTGTTAAACTAAGCGGGCCAGCTGGTACATCTTTCTTATCAATTACTGTTGGTTGTTTAACAGCTCTTGATTCTAAATTTGAATAATTATTTAAACCTAAAACACATAAAATATTATCTGAAATTACTTTTGGTAAAGTTGGATTCTTTTTAGTAGCATGAATTCTTTTTCCTTTAAAACTAGCATATTTTAATTCTACATTTAATGCTTTGTTTAATTGCGCTACCGTTCCCGTTGCAGTAATCGTTAAATTATTTGCATGAACATCTGTTTTTAAACCAAATCCTTGCAGGTAAGATGTAACAGAATGGATATAAGCTGGATTCGGTGCATATTTGGCTTTGAATTCATTCACATTTAAATAATTTCGGTAATGAGGAGAATATGGTGTAGTCGTTTCCTTAATAAATTTTTCTAATTCAGCTTTGTTTTGAAGTTTCATAACAAAATCAATCGATAAAGTAGTGTTAGGATCCATGTCGCCAAAATAATTAGTTCCGTCAAGTACAGCAGCCCCAGTACCTTGTGCAACTTCCTGATTTACCGCTGCTGCTACCTTAGAAGTTGGTGTGTTAATAAATAATAAAGAACTCGCCGCTGCTACAGACATCAATGGTATTTTCCAGTTTTTCAATGTAATTTCCTCCTTTTAAATATGTATAATTTCTATCTCAAAATACTGATATATCAGAATAATAAATTTAATATCTATTTATTTTTATTAATAAATTGCAAAATACTAAATTCATTCTCTGTAACCGATTATAATTCTCGAAATAGTCTAACAAAAGAAATATTATTCGATAAAAAGTTTTAAAATCCATCAATATCCGAACTATTTCAACATTTTATGTAATTTTATTAGTAATATTTTCCTTTTTGAAACCTCTATCAATCGAATCGAATTAAAATAAATTAACTAATATTTTACTAATTTTTATGTAATTTAACCTAAAATTAATTATAGTAAAATACTAATAACAGGAAATATTAAGTATATTTTAGTAAATTTAAACTTTAACACTAAAAAGATCCTCCCACTTAGCGACTAAATCTATGATGAATTAAATTAATCTTAATAAGAGCACTTTAAAAACTTAAATCTACTACTTCTTACTAGAATAATTTTACGTATAAAAACTATTTCTATATGTTCTGGTTTCAAATGAGCACTTTATGAATCTATTAATAATGAATTAATTTTTACTAATATCCTCAAAAAACTTATATCAAATTAAAAAGTAGCTAGAAAAATCTAGCTACTTTTTTTTATTCAGCCAACAAAAGTGACCCTTTATTTTGTAATAAATACATATTGTAGTACAATCCTTGTTTTGCAAGAAGTTGCTGATGGTTGCCTTCTTCAACGATTTTTCCTTTATGCAACACATAAATGCAATCAACGTCTTGAATAGTAGATAATCGATGTGCGATGATCACAGTAGTTCTTCCTTTTCTCATTTCGGTTAAGGCATCTTGAATTGCTTCTTCTGTTTCACTATCAATATTCGCCGTTGCTTCATCCAAAATTAGAATTGTAGGTTTTGCAGCAATCGTCCTTGCAAACGTAATTAATTGACGCTGACCACTTGATAATGTAGAACCTCTCTCCACTACTGGTTCATTATATCCATTAGGCAGTTTTTCAATAAACTCATTCGCTCTTACTAACTCAGACGCTTCTTTAATTTCTTTTTCTGTAATTTTATCGTTATACATTGAGATATTACCTTTTATATCTCCTACGAATAAATAAGGGTCTTGTAAAACTAATCCGATGTTAGTTCGTAATTCACTTTCTTCAAAGGTTGATAGATTTTGTTCATCGATCCGAATTTCTCCGTCTTTCACATCGTAAAAGCGTAATAATAAATTCATAATTGTTGACTTACCACTACCTGTATGACCGACAAATGCTACTGATTGGCCCGGTTTAACTGAAAATGATATATCATGGATTACATTGTGAACTCCGTCATATGCGAATGAAACATTTTTAAAATCAATACTTCCTACACTTACTTTCGGTAATTCGGTACCTTCTTTTGTAGGTGCCTTTTGTTCTTCATCCATTAAATCAAAAACCCTTGATGATGATACTACAGCTTGTTGTAGTAAAGATAATTTCATCATCATTTGAGTTATTGGTTCAAAGAATCTTTCTAAATAACTAACGAACGCATATACAGTACCAATTTCAACTGGATTACTAAATGATGTAACTCCAAAGAAGCTTAGTACAAACATAATACCAATTGTATAAATTAAATCTGTTGCAGGTCGTAAAAACAATGAATCTAATCGTATTGTTTTTACTCCAGCATTATAGTGAGACTTATTTACACCTTCGAATTCATTTTGTAATCTCTTTTGTTGATTAAATGCTTGAATGATCGACATTCCTTGTAAGTGCTCATTTAATTTAGCATTAAGATTACTTAGCTGTCCTCGAGTTTCCATGAAAAATGGAAAACTCTTTTTTCGATAAGTAAGGATAATAAAATAAACAACTACAACTAATCCAACACAAATCGTTGCTAATTTAACATCTAATGAGTACATTGCAATAATGATCCCTACTAAGAAGACAATTTGCTGGATGAAGGTTGCTAAAACACTAACGTAGAAATCTTTGATTGCTTCTGTGTCATTCGTAATTCTAGAAACAATACTTCCGATTGGCGTTTTATCAAAAAATGAAAAAGCTAATGAGTGTACATGCTCATAAACTTTCATTCTTATATCTTGAACAACTTTAAAAGCGATTTGTTGAAACATTAATAACTGTAAATAAGATAAAATGATTTTACCAACCGTTATGACAACATATAGCGTAAACAACTTGACGATTATATCTTTAGGAAAATACCTTTTCATTAAATGATCATCTAGGAATCTTTTAACTAAAATTGGACCATACATTTCACATGCTGTTGCAAGGAATAAGAAAATAAATGCAAAAGTAAGTAAAACTTTATATTTTTTTAGAAATGAAAGAAGGCGAATTAAATCTTTTTTCTGCCTTTTAGCGTCGATTTCGATTTCCGGATTCATTTTCTCCCTCCTTGCTCTACTAGTTCTTCTAGTTGTTGTCTTTCGAACATTTCTTTGTACCAGCCATCTATTTGAACTAATTCTTCATGCATTCCTCGTTGAATAATTCTACCTTCATCTATTACGATAATTAAATCACTGTGCATAACAGCACTCATACGATGCGAAGTAATAAATGTTGTTTTTCCACTTCTTTCGTCCTTTAATGAGCGTAATATTTTTTCTTCCGTCTTTGCATCCACGGCCGATAAACAATCATCTAATATTAAAATATTAGGATTTTTAATTAATGATCTTGCGATTGAAATTCTTTGCTTTTGACCACCTGATAAAGATACTCCTCTTTCTCCAACGATCGTGTCATACCTTAATGGGAATTCCAAAATATCGGCATGTATATTAGCTATTTCAGCAGCTTTATAAACTGTTTCAATTGAGGAATCAATTTGACTAAACGCAATATTTTCTTTTATCGATGTTGAAAATAAGAAATGCTCTTGTGGCACATAGCCAATATGTGATCTAAGAGATAATAAAGTTGTATCTTTTATATCTATGTCACCTACAGAGATCCCCCCATTAGCAACTTCATATTCTCTCAATAGTAGTTTTAATAGAGTTGTTTTACCTTGACCGGTTTTACCAACTATTCCGATTGTTTGACCTTCTTGAACATTAAAATAAATATCATTTAATTCAAAATTTGATTCATCATTAAACTTAAACGAATCAATTGAATAAGTAATCTCACCCATCGAAAGCTTTTCTAATGCTTTTTCTTTATTTTTAATTTCTGGTTCGACACTTAATAAAGAACGAATTCGGTCATATGAAGCGCGACCTCTTTCAACAATATTGAATAGCCAGCCAATCGCTAGCATTGGCCAAATTAGTATTCCTAAATAAGTAACAAAAGTAATTAATTGCCCCACCGTTATTGCATCAGAAATAACTAATCTAGATCCATAAACAACTGCAATAATATAACAAATCGAAACGACCAGCATGATTGTTGGATCAAATAGTGCATCAATTCTAGCAACTCTCATATTATATTTCACGACTAAATCTGCTTGATTTTTAAAAGCACCTACATCTTCCTTCGTTTGTCCTAAGCTTCTTATAACTTTTAAACCGCTCATACTTTCTTGAACCTTATTATTTAATTCAGAAAATGACTCTTGGGCTAAATGAAAGCGTTGATGTAATAATTTACCATAATACTGCGTCAATATAGCCATAACTGGTAGTGGTAATAGACTTATAAGCGTTAATTTCCAGCTAATTGAAACTGCCATCATAATTAGTACTGAACCACCTAAAATAATGGAATCAACAAAAGTTAAGATACCTGCACCCGCTGTCTCACGCACTGCTTGTACATCGTTCGTTGCATGAGCCATTAAATCTCCTATTCTATTTTTCTGATAAAAAGAAGGAGACATTTTAGTAAAATGATTATATAGATCATCTCTAAGTTGTCTAGCTAATTTTAAAGAAGAACCAAATATTAATCTTCTCCACCAATAACGAAATGCATATAGAAGTAACCCATTAATAAAAATTAAACTTACCCAAAATAGTAAGTTTTTACTATTAAGTGAGTTCTTAACCATTCCATCAATTACATATCCAATAACCTTCGGAGGTAGTAGCTCTAAAATTGCAACGACGACTAATAGTGAAATTCCCCATAAATAGCTTCTTTTTTCCTGCTTAAAAAACCATAACAAATCTTTAAAAACTGACATTCCTTCACCCCCGCAATGCTGATAAAATAATTTTAAAATATTTCGAAAACTCAAAACACAGTGTCCATTATAGCATAAAGTTTTAATATTTTTTAATAATTTGCTTAATTATTCTGGTTGTTAAATTCAGGCAACTTTAACTTGATATTAATAACTATTATTAAGATTAAAAGTAGTATTTCTCATAAAATCTTATATAAAAACATCTTGTCAATTTATGATCAAATTTTTTGTAAAGGTAGCCCGATGATGTTGATTTCCACTACAGGCTGCCTCTTCCATGGGACGAGATTCTTTTGCCTCCTCGACTGTGCCTGCGGGGTCACAGGCGACGATAGAATAAGAGATAAAAAGTAAAACAGCCCTTTTTCAAGCCTACTGGTACTATACCAAAACTTTCTAAAGAAGATCGTTTAATATTAAATTTAAAAAACAAAGTAAGGACAGTATTTTCTTAGTTTGTTGTTTAAATATCAATTTTGAAATGATGTTTTTTCATTTAGAAAGGACTATATCCTCCTTAAATAGAATTAATAAGTAGGAATTTACAAAGGAGATTTTTCATGAAGAGAATTTTTAAAGGAAACATGAGTATTACGCAAGGATTATTTGCGTGCGCCTTTTCTTCAATTGCGATTACAGTATTAGAAAGTTATTTACATTATAGTAACCGCTATATTGCTGGAATAGTTGCTGGATTAATCACTTTTTTAAGTTTTATCTTAGCATTTATCATTTTCAAAAATGATAAATAAAAGTTTCCCTTTTTTTAAAATAATTAGGCTTGTTCTCTATGGTAGTACATTAATATGAAAAATAGCTCGGTATTTAAAAGGCCTCCGATAAATAATCGGAGGCCTTTGTTTATCTGGATAATAAAAACCACTTTTCAATTGGCAATAGTCCAATAGAAAGTGGTTTCATTTTTGTAGATTATTGTATGAAGTAAGTGATTTCACATTCTTTATGAATGATTCACATTTGAGTGATTTTCATATTGTGTCTTGCAATTATTTCTATACATTCAATAAATCTAAGAAAGATTTATTATTTTGTTTGGTTGTTCATAGCCTTCATCATTTGGTTAATTTTCTTTTGTGAAGGTTTTTGTCCCATTTGAGCCATCATTACTTTTAACATTTGTTCGTTAATTGGTGGATTTTTCTTTAAATAGTTCATTGTGTACTGACGAGCTATGAAAAATCCAATCGCAACACCAGCAATTAATGCTAGTACTCCGACTAGAACATAATAATACCACATACTTATTGCTTCCTCCTTAAAATCATCTAGAAACAATTTTACTAAAACTAACCAGTTAATACAAGAGCATTCTGCAATTTAATCGTTAAATATACTTTTGATAGGCAATCGGTCTAAGCCAGCCAAATCGCTGATCCTTTACATCAATCGCTATAAATGTTGAACGAAATTTTCTTAACAACTCGAAAAAGATTGTTTCAGCCTCAAGTGTTCCATCTGCATACAATATCAGTTCGTTAGGATATATTTTTAGCTGAGCCTTTGCACCATCAGTAAGTTCTAGAAGATATTCTCCAGTCTCTTCATATAGGTAGATCTGCTCTGGATTAATTTTGCGAAAAAAAGTGTGTAGCTCAAATAAAGGTATTGGTTCGGTAATATATTCTAATTGTTTTTCGATTATTTTCCTTAGTTCAAAGGTTGAATAATAATACTCATATACTAGTTGATATATTTTATGCTCTTTACCATAAAATTCTATAGACAGTGGTTCTCGAATTAAAAAAATTTTATACTCTCTCATATCTTGTCCACTCCCAACAACTATCTGTATGGAAGATTATATATAATTCCTTACAAAATATTTGTCACTTTAAAGGAGTGAAAACCAACTAGTTTTGTCGAAAAATATTTAAAAAAGCATTATATAGAAAAAATTTTAGGAAAAAGGAAAAGATTTTAACTTTCTTTTCCTTTTTTCCCTTTTTCAGTCTTTTATTGTAATACTTTTTTTGCTACAGATACTACATGATCTACAGTAAATCCGAATTTTTCCATTAATAAGTTACCAGGAGCAGATGCACCGAAAGTATCGATTGCAATAACTTCTCCATCGAATCCAACATATTTATGCCATCCGAATGAAGAACCCATTTCTACTGCTACACGTTTTGTAACTTCTTTTGGTAATACTGATTGTTTATATTCTTCAGATTGCTTTTCAAATAAGTCCATTGAAGGCATTGAAACAACTGAAGCAGAGATTCCTTCAGAAGCTAATTTTTCTTGAGCTCCAACTGCTAATTGCACTTCACTACCTGCTGCAATTAGTACAACATCAATTTTATCTTGTTTTGCAGGTGAAACGACATAAGCACCTTTTGAAACTTTATTATAAATATCAGTTGTAGTGCCTTCTAGAGTTGGTAAATCTTGACGAGATAAAACTAACATTGTTGGTGCATCTTTAGCTTCAACTGCTACTTTCCAAGCTGCAGAGCTTTCATTTCCATCTGCAGGACGAATTACATTAATATTTGGCATTGATCTGAATGCAGCTAATTGCTCAACTGGCTCATGAGTAGGGCCATCTTCTCCAACTGCGATGCTATCATGTGTAAATACATAAGTAACTGGTAAATTCATTAGAGCAGCTAAACGAATTGCAGGTTTCAAGTAATCAGAGAATACAAAGAACGTTGCTCCAAATGCATGTACACCTCCGTGAAGAGCCATACCATTTAATGCAGCACCCATTGCAAATTCACGTACACCGAACCAAATATTACGTCCATCGTAGCTTTCTCTCGTAAAGTCACCTTTACCATTCATATAAGTTTTGTTTGATCCAGCTAAGTCAGCAGATCCTCCAAAGAAGCTTGGTAAAACATTAGCAATTGCATTAATCGCTTCACCTGAAGATGAACGCGTAGCAATCTTTTTGCCGACTTCATATTTTGGTAATGTTGATTCTAAATCTACAGTAATATTACCTTCAATCGCATTTTTTAATTGAGTTGCTAATTCAGGGTATGTTTCTTCGTATTTAGCAAAAGTAGCATTCCATTCTGCTTCTTTTTTTGCACCAGCTTCAACGATTACTTTATTATAATGAGCATAAACTTCTTCTGGTACATAGAATGCATCTTCATAACTCCAAGCATATGCTTCTTTTGTTAAAATTGTTTCTTCTTTACCTAGTGGCTCACCGTGTGATTTTGATTTTCCTGATTTGTTTGGAGAACCATAACCAATTGTTGTTTTAACTTCAATTAATGTTGGTTTCGATAATTCTTCTTGAGCTTTTTGAATAGCTGCAGAAATTTCATCTAGGTTATTACCATCTTCAACACGTATAACTTGCCAGCCGTACGCTTTAAAACGGTCTTCTACGCTTTCAGAGAAAGAACGATTTAATTCTCCATCTAATGAAATATCATTCGAATCATAAAGAACTACTAAACGTCCTAATTGTAAATGTCCTGCTAATGATGCTGCCTCTGCAGAAACACCTTCCATTAAATCGCCATCACCACAAATTGAATATGTAAAGTGATCAACTACATTTAAGTCTTCTTTGTTATATGTATCAGCTAAATGACGCTCTGCTAAAGCCATACCGACTGCCATAGCAATACCTTGTCCTAATGGACCTGTTGTTGCTTCAACGCCATGTGTGTGTCCGTATTCAGGATGTCCTGGAGTGTTGCTTCCCCATTGACGGAAGTTCTTAATATCTTCAATAGATACTTCATAACCTGATAAATGTAGCATGCTATACAGTAACATTGAACCGTGACCTGCTGATAATACAAATCGGTCTCTGTTAAACCATTTTGCATTTTTTGGATTATGATTCATGAATTTTGCAAACAATGCATACGCCATTGGTGCAGCACCCATTGGCATTCCTGGGTGACCAGAATTTGATTTCTCGATTGCATCAATTGATAAAGTACGAATCGTATTAATTGCTAATTGTTCAATATTAGTAGTCATAAATTTCGCTCCTTTAGCTTATTCATAAATATTATCATATAATTTACCATGATTTATTACAATAACTAACACTTAGTTTTGACATTTTTAAGGAATTCTTTCCAAGAAATAGAAAAAAGCAGAAATTTCATCTGCTTTCAATTGTTATCATTTACTTAAATATAAAATATTAATTTCTTTTAATGTAAATTTCTTTTACGCATCGCTTTTTCATATTTTAACTTTGCAGGTGTTATGTCATTTCCTTTTTCATCGACAATTTTAATCGAAGTTAATTCATCGACCATACGAGAACGGAAATCTGCTAAATATTCTTTTCTCAATTGATCTTGTTCGATTTTCTCTTCAGGATTTAATCCTACTTCTTTGGACTTTTTTGATAATTCATTTATTCTATCTAAAGTTTTTTTAGTAACCATTTCAACCTCTCCTTTATTTAAATCTTATCTATTCATTGTTCTATATAGACAAAGTAGCTAAAATCATTTCAATGTATCTCATCTTACAATAAATTGCTTTAGCTTTCAATATTGGAGTTTTCTTTCATATGTTCATTATATCTTCTATTAACTGTTGCCTTTGAAACGTTATAACCAAAACCCCTTAAGGTAGCTGCTATTTCTTCAAAAGTAAGTTCATTTTGACGTAATCTTACTATTTCTAATATAGGTAATTCTAACTTATCTCTTCCACCCGCATTTACACTACCGATTAAGTTTTTTTGAGGTTTGTATCCGTTTTCAACCGCCTTTCTCATACCTCTTTTTATTTTCATATTATGAATTTTCCGCTGATATTCCTCTACAACACTTAAAATTTCTAAAACCATTTCATCACTTTCACTTAATTGAAATTGTCCATTATGAGAAGATGTAAATAATCTAATATTTTCTTTCTTCAAATAGTGTAATAGCGCAATTCGAGCATGCCCTCGACCTAGTCTAGTTTCATCTTGTATAAGTAGAGCATCTACCTGATTTTCCTTTATAACTTGGAATAACTGATATAAACCATCACGTTCTACTTCATATCCACTTGCTTGTTCACTAATTGAATCTAGAATACACATTCCCATCCGGTTTGCTAATTCGGTTAGTTCACTTATTTGTCTATGTAATGATGTCTCTTGCGAATCCTTGGCAGTACTTACTCTTGCATAAATTATTGCATTCATTAACTGTTCCCTCCATACGAACATGAAAACTACTTTAATAAAAAATAGAACTAACGTTTGTATATCATATCCTATCATGATATAATGAAAAAAATAAAGAGGAACGTATTATCTACTTTATATAGCAAGGGGGAAATTAGGATGAACAAATTATCTAAAAGGCAAGCAGAGATACTAGCTTATATTAAAGATGAAGTAAAGATTAAAGGTTATCCACCTTCAGTTCGGGAAATTGCTGAGGCTGTTGGGTTAGCTTCAAGTTCTACAGTACATGGACACTTAGAAAGACTAGAACAAAAAGGATTTATTCGCAGAGACCCTACAAAACCGCGTGCGATTGAGATTCTAGGCGATGCAACTACTGTTGTCAATGAACCACAAGCTCCATACAGTGAAGTGTATAACGATATTATTAACATCCCTGTAATTGGTAAGGTTACTGCAGGTATTCCAATTACTGCTGTAGAAAACGTAGAAGAATACTTTCCATTACCTACATCTGTCGCTCCATCTAACGAACAAGTGTTTATGTTACGTGTAGAAGGAGATAGTATGATTAATGCAGGTATTTTGAATGATGATCTAGTAATTGTTAAGAAACAATTTACTGCTGAAAACGGAGAAATTGTTGTAGCAATGACAGAAGATAGTGAAGCAACTGTTAAACGTTTTTATAAAGAAACTGACCATTTCAGACTTCAACCTGAAAATGACGCACTATATCCAATCCTATTAAAACAAGTATCAATTTTAGGAAAAGTAATTGGTGTTTACCGTACATATCATTAATGAAACTTTTAAAAGCAATGACATTTTTATGTGATTGCTTTTTATTTTTATAAGAATTGTTTTAAATTGTAGAAGCAACATCACACAACGTAATCAATAAGGGAGTTTTTTTAGTGAGTAAATTTGAATGGAGAAAAAGTTTAAAAGAAATTTATCTACCTAAAAGTGAGCCTTCTAAAATTAATTTACCTTCATTTAACTACATAACGATTGAAGGACAAGGTAATCCAAATAATGAATTATTTAAAGTTAATGTAGAAGCACTTTATTCATTAGCATATGCAATTAAAATGTTACCTAAAAAGGGAATTGTTCCAGAAGGATACTTTGATTATACTGTTTTCCCGCTCGAAGGAGTTTGGGACTTAGATGAAGAAGGTAGAAAGCTTGACTATTTAAATAAAGATCATCTTCTATATAAATTAATGATCAGACAACCTGACTTTGTAACAGACAATTTAGCTCAAATTGTCTTAGATCAACTAAAACAAAAAAAGAAAAATCCACTACTAGAAAACGTTAAATTCGAATCGATTACAGAGGGTTCATGTGTTCAAATGATGCATGTCGGAAGCTATGACGATGAACCACGAACTTTTAAACAAATGGAAGAGTTTTGCATGGAGAATGGTTTACAAAGAGTTCAAAAAACACATAAAGAAATCTATATTTCTGATGCAAGAAAAACTCAACCTGAAAAATTAAAAACTATATTAAGGTTTCAAGTAGAAGAACTTTAGTCTAGAAATAATAATAGAGCTTGCAAAAACAAGCTCTTCAAAATGGTTGAAATATAAAAATTCTATAGTGATCAATTACTTTATGTACTATTAATTAATTATAAAGATATCGTGTTTTGAAGATTTATTAATAATTTTAAATGTTAATATGTTTTAGCAACTAGTTTCCATCAAACTCTAGTAATTGGTCGTTTCAGCTTTCATTTACAACAGAATAAAGAGCCTGGATATTCCAAGCTCTTCATTTTAAGGTTCAATATTTTTTATTAAATCAATCATTCACTATAACTCTCAAAAGTCTTTTCTAAATCATCTCTAAAAGCAATTGCTAAATAATTATCAATAATATTTCTTGTAATTGGAGATTGAAATACTTGACTCTTATATGCCCCACTATCATATTCAATTATATCAATCTTACTTTCGACCTGTTCATTTTGCAATTCATCGAAGTATTTAATAGTGACTACGACTTCAGTATCTTCAATAACGATTTGTAACTCTCTTTGATTTAACAAAACTTCAATCACATTGTTTTTATCAATCATTATATCAAATTCACCATTTGAAACCTCAATTTCCTTTTTCAGAGACTCCTTTAAATCAACAAAATATGATTCAAACTTCTCGCACATCTTATTATAGGCCATATTTTCTGTAACAGTTTCTTTATAAATTGCTTTTGTTCTTAATATAAACTCCCTTTTAAAATCCATATTTCCACTCCTTGTACTGATATAATTGGAGCATTTATATATTATTTCTATTCATATAGCATAGGTAAATAGAATAACAGGAAGAAGGTATTTAAAAATTTTTAAACAAATTAGACTAAAGTAATTAATAAAACATAAACTTATGTAATTTGATTTATGCTTTCATTAATCGAACTGATAAATATGTCACGCTTTTCAAAATTACTTGTTAAAAGATTAAAACTATTATTCATATCCTATTTGAGTAATAGGTTTTTTATGAGCTTTTACATAGTTTAATTGGAAAAAACTAGTGTATCACTTTCACAAAGACAATTTCGGGATCCCCTTCATCTAAGTTTTCAATAGTTCCACTTTCTATATAACCTAAAGTATAAAACACATTTTGCATTAAACTATTTGATTGATTAGTTGAAGAAAATACTTTTTTTTCGCCTATTTTTTCTATATATTCCATAAGATTTCGAGCAATACCTAATCTTCTCATTCTTGGTGAAACAATGATCAAATCAATAAATAGATGACCGAAGAAAAACTTATGAAAAATTAAAAATCCACCTATACTTTTATTTATCTCACAAACTATACATCTATTTTCTTTAATTGAATTATGTATTTTATTTTCCCTTTTTCGACTTCCAATTACTTGTGAATCTATAAATACGATTGATTCGTAATCATTTACTAAAGCTTTTCTAATTTCCACAAAATCTCATCCTTCCATAAGATTACTATTCACTAAAATCATTGCTTTTCCCTTTAAATAAGTAACTAAAAAATATGACCTGTATTATATGAATACAAGGTCAATTTATAAACTACTAATCACTTTATATATTCGATGGATAGAAAAGTTTGCTCCATGTTTTTACTCCAACAATTCCATCTACTACTAAACCGTTTTTACTTTGAAACTCTTTAACGGCTTTTTCAGTTAGGATACCAAATATCCCATCCACTTTTACTCCTATTTTTTCTTGTACCTTTTTAACTCGCACTCCTCTTGACCCTTTTTTTAAGATTCCCTTATACGGATTCGATTCTATTTGCATAATCTTTTTATATAATCCATTTTTTATATTTGCATTATTTACTGAAATGAGCACATCTGCATAATTTGGGTCAGCTGCCCAGCCTGCATCAGCAATTGCTTTAAACTGTTCATCCGCCGTTTTGAATGTTTTGACTTTGCTATATCGCGGATTACTTAATATGAAATCGACATAACCCTGAACTGGATCAGCATATTTTATATAATATCCACCTTCGCTCTTAGGTCTAGCAGTTCCTCTCATACTAAGTGGTAAACCCGGATACCAGGTTTGGCCTGCAATATTATTATTCTTCTTAAAATTATTAGAAGTAAAATGTGCTGTTTCTACTTGCCATTGAGTATAAATTACCTCAGTTAACCAACCAATTCTCTTTGAAACTTCTTGAGCAAGTTGAAAATATTTAACAGTATTAGACACTATCGATTGATCCTCTCCTTTAGAAAGCTTGTCCTATAGTGTATTCAATAGATTTGAACTTGATATAAGCATTGGTAGATTATAAGAAATTTTTTTATAAGTAAATCTTAAATAGAATGGTATTTATTTTCGTATATTTTGAGTATTTAAGCCCTCACAAGTCCTTCCATTCCATATAAATTTAACATCTATTTTGATTCATACATACAATGTGTAAAACGGAGCTGATGAATTTGACTAATTGGATTGATATTTCTACTTCAAACCGACAACTTAAACTTTTCGATGGTAACAAACTAATTAAAACTTATCCAATCGGTGTAGGAAAGATGCTAACTCCAACCCCAACAGGAACATATACAATTATAAATAAAGATCCAAATCCTGGTGGACCTTTTGGAGTCCTATGGATGGGTTTATCAGCGCCACATTACGGTATTCATGGAACTGATAACCCTGCCTCAATTGGTCACTTTGTTTCACATGGCTGTGTACGAATGTACAATGAAGATGTTCTTGAATTGTCTTCAATGGTTTCAATCGGTACAGGAGTTCTAATTCGTAAATAATTTAGTGAGTTTAGTAGAAATAATACTTGTTGATCAATCAATAAAACTGATAAATATTCCTAATATGAAAACCTCTAAATTTCATTTAAAATTTCAGAAAATGTCTGTAAACTAAAAAAACACTACAAATCACAAGAAAACTGATCTTCTTGTAGAGTTATAGTGTTTTAAATTATGTTACGAGTACTCCATATTTAGTTATAAGGATTAAAAACAATCTTCTTATTTCCATCGTAAATTACCGCTGTCTTTGGTGAAATAGTCACATTACGGTACTTGAAATTTTCATCCGAAAAATTAACAATAACTTTGAGATTTTTTCCGAATGTTGTTGATTGTACTAAGCGATCATGTGAGAGGATTTTAAAATCTGTCATCTCTTTTTGAACAGCTTTTTCATGAAATGGCGACCATATTTTTAAATAGTTCGTTAACTTCGCTTTATTTTTAGTCCATTCCTTCGAATCAAGATGATAAAGAGGTGGAACATTATAAAGCAATTCGTAAAGCATGCGATTTTCTACTTCATCTTTTATTTTTAAGCTACCAAATTCCCAATGGTGAGTTGTTATAACTGAATTGTTATAAACTAATTTGTACATCGGCAATGTATAAACTGGATTTAAATAAACATCCTTATAAAGTTGTTTAATCGGTACTTGCTTACTATATCGATCTGGTATACTGTTTGTAGAAGACCAATATCCTCCAACATAATATTTACTTTGTTTATTTGTTCTCATATCGGGATCACTCCACTGTATTACAGGTGTTTCAATCCCATGGGCAAATGCAATCGTTTTACTTGCAAAGTCGTTTCCACCTTCAGACCCAACCACCATGTGCTTTTTCGTTGCGACATAATTCATTCGATTTAAGCGTGCAGCTAAATCTTGTTTTTGTGTTGTTGGATGATCAGTCGTGTAATCATCATAAATTTCCCCTGTCGCATCACAGTCAATAAACCAAGTATTGAAGTCGATATCATTTTGTAATATCCCGCCAACTCGTTGTTTAACACTTGGTAATGATAATGTTGGATTTAGCTTTCTACCTCTACCTAAAAATCCTTTAATTTTTTCGCCCTTTCTATTTGTAATCGTAGCATTTTGATATAAATTTTTATTTTGAAATGACGCAGTGTTCCAATCAATCGATGCATCTTTTTGAATTGAATGATAGGAATCATAAGGTCCAATTAAATAACCTAGTTCATTTGCTTGTTTTACCATTTGGGGATTCATTAAACCATTCGCCCAATTCGGAAGTCCAATCCAAGCTTTCTTAATACCGGAGTGATATAAATCATTTACTAAATCAATCGAATCTTTTTTCGCCCACTGATTAATCGGATCAATTGAATCCCCTAAAGAAATTTTTAAAAGATGCTTATTTAAAGAATAAAGTTCTTGTTCACTTAAATTCTTAATACCCCTTTTAATTAATTTATTTGATTCTTCATCTAACTTTGGAAAAATTGATTCTTTATATAATTGGGTTAATTTTAAGACACTATTTAAAGCATTTATGATATTGTTTTTTTGATAATTATCAAGATAAGTTTGTTTTTTGGCATCATTTAATACATTACTATATTCATTAAATTCCTCTGGGGCATAATCCTTTATTAATGCCTTAGTCCAGTCGAAGAAAGGTCCATTTAATTTCTTTTGAAGTAAATTCCATTTTATGTTTTCATTAGTAATTGCTTCACTATTCCATAAATAAATATGTGGTGCACCATATAGCTTTTTAATATTTTGGTTCTCTTTACTTTTTTCGTTTAGAGTTTTAAAGTCACCCTTTTCAACTATATAATCCTTGTAAACTTCTGCTATATGAACAATATTTTGATCTGTTACATAAATACGAAAACCATATGTTTTATCCGGATTAATCGTTGGAAATTCATGTTCAAATGCAAAATTAATTGAAGGTGCCGACTTAAACTTTACTGTATTATTGAACATATTTTTAGCAATGTAAGTAATCGAATACTTGCCCTTATTTAGCGTGAAAAATCTCATTGAAAAACTTTCAGCGAATGAAAGCTCCTCATTAGATAAAAACTTTTTCCAATTCTCATCATTACTTGGAATCAACTTCCCTTCTCCAAAAGGCATAATATAGCTTTTAGCGCTGACCTTTGGCCACTCAAAACTCTTTGCACCATTGGACCTAAGAGTTACATCTAAGTAATTCGCTTTCTTTTTAATCGCAACATCAATCTGTTGATCTGGATAACTCCATGAAGCTGACTGCTTTGATTTAACTAGTTTTGTAACTTTCTCCTTTTTCATTGGACTTGACGCACTTTCCTTTACTCCATCTTTCTCTACAAAAAGCTCAAACGTTTCTGGATTAACATCAAAAGTAAAATCATTTGGCTTATAAGTTGAAACAATTTTAGACTTTTTATTTTCTTTTTGACAACCTGAAAAAGTGCTCATTAGTAAAATACTTGTGCAAAATAAAATAACTATTTTTTTCATTTCATTCCCTCCTTGGTTGTAAGCATAATGGTGCTTTGTGACACGAATGTTACAGCCAAGGACAAAATTAAAAACCCTTACGCTATTGTAAGGGCTTTGGAAAATGAATGCTAAATTGTATTTTCCCATCAATTAATCTAACTTTATGTTGAAACCGATGACGATTTAAGATCGACTGTACAATTGCTAATCCTAAACCTGTTCCGGTTAAATGTTTATTTCGAGATGGCTCCATTACGTAAAATGGTTCCCAGATTTTTTCGACTTGAGTGGAATGATTTAGATGTGTCTCATTTTCTATTATGAATATAAATCCCTCATTATTTTCTTGAAACTGAATTAAAACTTCCGGACTTTTTGTGTATTTAATCGCATTACTAATTAGATTCGTAACGACTTTCTCAATCTGATCACGATCGGCTTCAATCAATAGCTCTCGTATTCCATTTTGGTTAATTTTTATTTCAATCCTATTTTGCATCAATTCAATTTCATAGCTTTCTATGCACTGATTCATCAGGAGAATTAAATCGATACGTTCAAGTTGCAAAACTTCTCTTTCAATTCTTGATAACTCTAATAACTTATCAATTAATCGGTTAATTTGATCTGTTTGTTTTATAATTGTATCTACATATGTACCATCGTCAATTCCGTCTTTAATTCCCGCAGAATAAGCTTTTATTAAAGCTAACGGCGTTTTAAGTTCATGAGAAATATCTGATATGAACGTTTTCAAGTTTGCATTTCGTTGATTTAAATCTTCATGTGCAAGTCTCAACTTGTCACTCATTTCATTAATACTTCTTGCAAGTTCTTCGATTTCATCATTCGTCGAAATAGTAGCTTTTTTAAATTCTAACTGAGCAATTTCTTTGGAAATATCTTTTAATTCTTTTAAAGGATCAGTTATTTTCTTTGACCAAATCCAAACCATTGCAATCAGTAGTATTATTAATGAAATCATTATATAAATGGTAAATTTATTTACGATTTGAACAGCATCACTTAAATAAACAATTGAAACACCAACCACGATAAATAGATTATCTTTTTGGATAAAGTCGACTAAAAAACTCGATTTTAATTTACCTTGATCATAAATTTTACTAATTCTTTTACCACTTTTAACTTGATTTAAAGATTCATCCGTTACCCAAAATTTATTTAGTGTTACTCTTTTTTGATTTAATTTATCTCTTACTAATCCATTAAATTGATCCAAATTAGATTGTATTGGTTCATAAACGATCGTAACATTATTTTTTTGTTCAAATTTACTAATTGCTTGTTTGAATTCAGCCGTCGACATTTGATCTATTTCATTAGTCAAATTATGCAACCTAGTTTTCATTTGATATAAGTAATACTTTGGTAATAAGTAGGAATTGATAATTAGATAAAAAATAAAAACAAAGAGAATACAGATTGTAATCGCAATCGATATTTTTCTTCCTAATCGATTCATATTTCTTTTATTAGACTATATCCTAAACCTCGATGTGTTTGAATAAGATCTTCTCCTATTTTTTCTCTTAATCTCCTTATATGAGTGTCAACAGTTCGATCATCACCATCATAATCGATCCCCCATACATTCACTAATAAATCCTCGCGTGATAAAATGTTGCCACGATTTCGAACTAAGCAGCTTAATAAATCTATTTCCTTCTTAGTTAAATTTAAATTTTCATCGTTTCTAAAAACCATTTTCCCTTTAAAATCTACCTTTAAGTTTCCTATTATGATGTGATTTTCTTCTTTCAATAACTTTTTTGCTCTAGTAATTAGGATCCCAGGATGGAACGGTTTCCTTACATAATCATCAGCACCTATTTTTAATGCTTGTAATTCGTCCTCGTCTTCACTCTTTGCTGTCAGCATTAATACTTTTGTATCACTATTTCTTTTAATTTCTTTACATACAGTTAACCCACTACTAAGCGGCATCATCCAATCAAGTATAGCTAGATCAATTTTCTCTTTATAAAATAACTCAATAGCTTGTTCACCGTCTTCTGCTAGAAAAACATTATATCCTTCCTTCTTAAAATAAGCTTGCAAAATTTTTAACATATCTTGTTCATCATCAGCGATTAATATATTGATTTTAATTCCCCCATACTTTTATATTTTTTGTCACGTTCGTGTAACAAAAAGAGCTTAAACTTCTTTCAAGGAGTGAAAACATGAGAACTATTGAAATATTCGTCAGCGCACTATTCATTTTATTTGCGATTTATGTAGTATCTATAAATTAACAAAAGGTAGGTTAACCAACATGAAATATATCCTATTTAGAAAACTAATTAGAAGATTAATAGTTTTTATCCTAATATTATTAATTTTCCCAATCATGATATACAGTTATTCAAAAAGTATTGAACCTAAAATGTTGGATTTAAATCAAATTAGCATATCGTCTAAATCCGTTACAAAATCAATGGAGGGACTGAAAATTGTCCAATTTAGTGATAGCCATTTAGGAGAGCATTTTTCATTAAAGCAGTTAAAAAATGTAGTGAATCAAATTAATAAACAAAAACCGGACATAATTGTATTTACTGGTGATTTAATTGATAATAGCTCAATCTACAATAAGATCGACCAAATTCCATCCATCCTTCAACAATTAAAAGCTAAATATGGGAAATATGCAATATATGGTAATCACGACGTTGGCGGGGCAGGAAAGAAAATATCTTCAGCAGTATTCGTTAATTCTGGCTTTACAGTTTTAGAAAATAACAATGTGAAGATCAAACTAAAGAATATTGAAATGAACATTATTGGTTTAGATGACTATCTATTAGGAAGACCCAATCCAACCGAAGCATTTAAAGATATAGATAAAAATGCATTCAACCTATTACTCGTTCATGAACCTGATGTAGCAGACCGACTGAAAGAATATCCAATCGACTTACAGCTTTCTGGTCATAGTCATGGCGGTCAAGTAAAACTACCTTTTCATGAGGCAATCTATACCCCACCGCTTGCAAACATTTATACTGAAGGGCTATATGAATTAAAGGAACACGTAAAACCGATGTCATTATATGTAAATCGTGGCATTGGTACTACTAGAATTCCTTTTCGATTTTTTAGTGTCCCAGAACTAACTGTTTTTACATTAACGAATAAATGATGAAACCCGCAAGGTTAAATAGATCCTTGCGGGTTTTAACTATCGTATATTGAGCCAAGTTCACAAAATGCTTGCCTTAACGATATTCCAAGTTAAGACATTGGACTAAAATCCGTCCAAATTGTCACCGACAATAGTTCATGTGTAATGTCTTCACTAAACCAGGTTTCATTCCATTCATCTTGGCTTCTTTCAAACTTTGTCCTTTCTTCATAATCTTCAATACTTTTATATTTAATAAATAAATTAATGTAATAAAATTGCTCATCTTCTCTTTGCATAAAATCCATTCCAATATTTGATGGCTCTGAATGAAATTTTAAAGAAGCAGATTTTTTTAATCTTGATTTAAAATCCTCTAAGTATTTTTTTTCAAACTTATACTCAAATAAAACGGTTATCATTTCTTCAACCCATTTCTAAATATTGTTTTATAACTAAACAGTATTATAAGTATTAAAAATCTAATTTATACTTTTCAAAATCATACATAAAGGAAGTTTTTTGAGCAGAAAATAAAGAAAAATGGCGTAGGCTTGGTGTATATGGAAGAATTAAAATCACAGAACCCATCAGATAATTTAACATCTCTAATTTGGAAATTATCGATTGGTTCAACATTAGCGTGGGAAATTTCAAAATTTTTCGGTTCCGAACATCCTTATTTAGGTCCGGTTTCTCTAATTCTTACTATTCAAACGACAATGGACAAAACGGTCAGTTTATCCTTTAAACGTGTTATTGGAACAATGATTGGAATTATCATTACAGTAATAGTTGCTAGTCATTTAAAAGTTACTGGATTGAATTTAGGGCTAATAATTTTAATTGGTACGTATACTGCTAAATTCTTAAAATTAGACAAAAAAGTACTTCACCAGATTGCTCTAACAATACTATTTGTGTTTGCATTTGAACACAAATCAGATCATTATGCAATGGATCGAATGAGAGATACGCTTGTAGGTGTGCTAGTTGCTAGTTTAATACAGTTCATTTGGTCATCACTAAACTCAAGAAAAAAGACAATGAAATAGTGCAAACCGAGTTCTTATAGAGGATTAGCTAGATTAATCTCTAAGCCAATCCTCTTTATTTATAAGGCTTATGTTGAAAATTTCTCTCTATTCTTTTATGTTCTCGAAAAACACAATCCTATTACCGAATGGATCTCCTACGCATACCTCACGAGTATTCCAAGGTGTTGTTTCGATTCCCGGACGTGCATATTTGTATTTCTTCGATAATAGTTTCGAGTGATATACGTCTAAGTTTCCTACCTCAATTCTAATTGCAGCCCCAGGACTGCAATCTCCATGATGCTCAGAAAGATGTACTATACAATTGTTAAATGAAATTTGCATATACAAAGGAAAATCATCTTCAAATCGATGCTCCCAATCGATAGCAAACTCTAAAAATGATAGATAAAATTCTTTTGCTTTTTCTTCGTCAAAAATACGGAGGATTGGTGTAGGGCTTTTCATTGTTATTTCTGAAGTACTCATTAATTACATCACCTTTTCTTAAATTATTTAGTTTTTTGAATCAATGATATCTTGAATAATTTTCATACTTTCAATATCTTTTGGTCGAAGTTTGCGTCCAGTGCCTTTTTCATAAACCTTTTTTTCTTCAAGTAACTGGAGTGGATTTAAAACAGCAATGGAAATCCCGTTTAATTGATACTTATGTTCTGATAGAGAATCTTTGTGCCATTCCCAGTCTGGAAAACCATTCGCAATGACGTTACCTTCGTTTGAAATTTTTGCAAAAATAAAATTTACATCTAGATCGTTCTTCTGAAAATCTGTCTGAAGTAGGCTAACTGGTTTTTTCTCAAAACCAGCATTAACCATTGACTTCTCAATGTTTTCGCGATGTTGAATTAAACTCACTAAATCAATATCTGAGTGTTCACGAGTAACTTTTCCAAGTAGAAAATCAATTGCCCACCCGCCACGTAACCATATTTTATAGTTGTGAGATCGACAGATTCTATTAATTTCATCTAATATTTTCAATTGGCTATTAACTAAACTAAAGTTCATATTTAACACACCTTTTTTAATCATATTTATAGGTTTCTACTTTCGAGCTTACTTACCTTCTAGCATTAACCTGATTTTTCACAAAAAAATAAGCTGTATTAGACAGCTTTTAACAAAAAGAATTTGATTACACTACTATATTAATCATTCCAAATTAGAGGTTTATAGATTTACAGTATTTTTTCGAAACAAGCCAAATATAAACAAATAAAAAGCTTCTTCAAAAATGAAGAAGCCATTTCTTATTGCCCAATATTTTCGTTTATTCCACTTGGTTTATTAAATAAAGCTATCGAATCGACAATTGATTTACTAGCGGGATTTAAACCAATAATATTTGTTTTTATATCATTTTCGTGGAATTTAATCACAATTTTATCTATTGCTGATACACCTGAATCATCCCAAATATGTGCCTTAGATAAGTCAACATCTACTGTTTTCACTTCATCTTTAAAATTAAAAGCTGCAACAAAATCAGTAACTGATGCAAAAAATAGTTGACCTTCTACTTTATAAACTCGCTTATTTGCTTCAAGTTGAGTAGTTATTTTTACTTTTGAGATTTTTGCTGCAAAGAAAACAGCACTTAATATAATCCCTATAATAACACCAATTGCTAAATTATGAGTTGATACTACCGCTCCAACTGTTACAACCATAACAGCTGCATCTGTTTTTGGCAGTTTTGTTAATGTTTTTAGAGATGACCAATCAAATGTACTAATCGATACCATGACCATAACTGAAACTAGAGCTGCAAGAGGTATTTGAACAACTAACTTGTTTAATACCATAATTAAAAACATTAAAAAGGAACCAGCGACAAATGTGGATAATCTACTTCGACCACCTGATTTCACATTAATTACCGATTGTCCGATCATTGCACAACCAGCCATTCCGCCGAATAGTCCATTGACAATATTCGCAATTCCTTGACCTTTAGATTCCAAATTTTTATTACTTGTCGTATCTGTCAGATCATCAACTATTTGTGCTGTTAATAATGATTCAATTAAACCGACTAAAGCTAAAGAAATTGCATAAGGCAAAATAATCTTAACCGTTTCAAAACTAAGTGGCACATTCGGTAAAATAAAGCTTGGCAGCGAACCTGAAATATTCCCCATGTCTCCAACTTTATTTACATCACTTCCACTAAAAATTGCAATTAAACTAATTGTAATGATCGCTACTAACGGTGATGGTATTACCTTTGTAATTTTTGGAAACAAATAGATTACAACTAATCCACCAGCAACCATGGCATACATTTGCCAAGACTGACCAACAAAATAAGTTAATTGAGCCATAAAAATTAAAATTGCTAACGAATTTACAAAGCCTGTCATAACGGATCGAGGAATAAATTTTACTAATTTACCAATTCCTAGAAAACCTAGAATCACTTGAATGATTCCTGTTAAAATAGTTGCTGCAAGCATATACTCTATACCATATTTTTTTACTAAACCAGCTAATACAAGAGCCATAGCTCCAGTAGCTGCTGAAATCATCCCCGGACGGCCTCCAACAAATGAAATGACAACAGCAATACAAAATGAAGCATATAATCCAATTATTGGGTCGACACCTGCAATAATGGAAAATCCAATTGCTTCAGGAATTAGAGCTAAAGCAACAACAATCCCAGCTAAAATATCAGCTCTAATATTAGAAAACCATTCTTTCTTAATTTTTTCTATCAATTAACGTACACCCCATATCTATTTTTGCACTTAAAGTTCGATGCCGATTATCTAAAAAATAGTCTAACACCATTTTTCCCAAAAAGGAACCTTTTTTGGGAATATCGTATGGTATGATATGATAAACACCATAATAGTTAGGAGATTATGTATGTTAATTGGATATATGCGACCAAATCAAGAAGATCCAACATGCGAAGAACAACTAGTTCAATTGAAACAATTAAATTGTAAAAAAATAATATCAGAAGACCATTCATCTGCAAAAAATAGAACTCAACTGGAGACAATCTTAACTAACCTAAAACAAGATGATAAAATTGTTATTTCAAAACTCTTTGCAATTGCAGATTCAACCCGCCATCTTGTAGAAATATTAGAAGTGATCGATTCTAAAGGGGCTTATTTACAGTCATATAAAGAAAAAATTGATACGAGTCTTAAAGCTGGCTACGCTTTTATTGATATCGTCAAGCATTTGCTTACTTTTCAAAGTGATCTAATCAGTGAAAATACAAAAAAAGGTTTATATGAGGCAAAACAAAAAGGTGTAACTTCAGGTAGACCTAAAAAGCCAGATGAAAATGTAAAGCGTGCAATCGTCATGTATCAAAGCAAAAAATATACGCTTGAAGAAATAAAACAAGAAACAGGAATCAGTAAATCTACATTATATCGTTATTTGGAGAATTAAAAATGACCTTGATTAAGGTCATTTTTTCAATTCGTGCCATCTTTTCCTATATCATTTATTAACTTTTTCACTTTCTCATTTGGACTCCAACAGTTAAATTTATAATTTGTTTTAGTCTCAAATCCCAATCGACTGCAATAATATTTCATTCCTTCTATCTTTTTCTCCGCTTTGAAATGCTGACATGTAGCACAGCAATGGAAATCTTTCATATATCCTCCTAATTCTAATTTAGAACTTTAATTTATTAAATTCGGTAATAATAATAGCTGTTCCTTTTAAGAGAGGAATTCCCATGACAAATTAAATTGAGTAGCCACTGGCTACTCAAGAAATGATACATTATATTCCGTAGTATTCAATCTATTAAAGTTCTACTGTATTTTGATCAGTAGATTTGTATACGACAAAAGTTTTAGCCAATTTATCATGTAGCCCTTTTTTCTTACGTGTAAAAGCAATCATTATATAACCGATTCCGAATGTAATTGTAGATAATTCTTGTGCTAAAATTCGGCCTACAGAATCGATCGTTGATAAGTTTTCACCATCTGATTTTTGAATGACTAAACCCATCATAAATTTCCCAATCGTCCCCCGTAAAGAAGTAATCGGTAGTACAAGTCGATAAATAAAAAACGACATGTAGTATGGCCATAAACTACTAGTAAATGTTAATCCAAGTATATTTTCAATAACTAGCTTTGCAATCCAGATCACTATACTAATTATTGCCCAGTCAATTAAAAACGCCCATAATCGAATCCAAAACCCAGCATGCTTTTGTTCCATAACCCTTGTTCATTCCCCTAAATTTATTTTTATAATTCTTACTAATATTTAATTTTAATTGTTTTTTCCTCTTTTTTACTGAGCACAAATTCACATTTCTACGGGCTTATTCTTCAAACTTGCAATTTTACTTAATAAATATTTTATCAAATTGTACTCTTTTCAACATTTTACGGTTATTTTCCATTTAATCACAGAAAATAGTAGGGTGTAGTAATTAATGTAAAGGAGATTTACCGATGAAGATTTGGATTACTTCTATTCTCATGGCTTTAGTTGTTTTTTCTACAACTTGCTCTTCTGTATTTGCTGAAAAAAATCATAAAGTTGCTATTGTAATTGATGATTTTGGTAATAACATGAAAGGAACTGAACAGATGCTTTCTCTGCCGATCCCGTTAACAGTCGCAGTGATGCCTTTCTTACCTTCAACCCAAAAAGATGCAACCGCTGCTCATAAAAAAGGCTATGAAGTTATTGTTCACTTACCAATGGAACCTAAAAAAGGTAAAGCAAGCTGGTTAGGTCCAAATGCTATTTTAACTAACTTAAGTGACCAAGAAATTCGTAAACGAGTAGAATTGGCAATTGATAACGTTCCATTTGCTATTGGGATAAATAACCATATGGGTTCAAAAGCAACCTCCGATGAAAGAGTAATGCGCATTGTTTTGGCGGTTTGTAAAGAGCGAGGATTATTTTTTTTCGATAGTAAAACAAACTATCGCAGCGTCGTTTCAAAAATTGCAGATGAGATTGGTGTACCAGTCATTGAAAACAAGTTATTTTTTGATGATTTATACACAATGAGCCACATTGAAAAACAAACTCGTTTACTATTAGAAAAAGTAAAAAGTGAAACAACTATGATTGCAATTGGGCATGTAGGAGAACCAGGTGAAATGACCTCAAATGCGATTAAAGAATACATACCTAAAATTAAACAAGAAGCAACTTTTGTATTTTTATCTGAACTTGTTGAAAATGTACCGATTCCACTTCATTAAAATTATTTATTAGCTTTACTAAACACAAAGACGATCCCTATTCAAATAAACTTCTATTAATTTTAAAAAGAGGATACCCCAAATTTACACTTTTGGAACATCCTCTTTTACGACCTTATGGATATGAAACTTAGTTAAAGTAATTTTCAATCTCATTTTTATTCGTTAAAATCAAGATTTTTTTATTGTAATTTCTATATAAATTTTTAAAAAATTTCGGTTTGCCTACTTCCTCAAAATATCGATTCCATTTAAACATTTTGAAAAATATTTTTAGAGTCGGCTTGTAATTTGATTTTTCTAATCTTAGCTTTTGTAATAAAAACCTTCTAATTATTCGATAAGTTCTAATGGAATATTTAGTATCTAAAAAAATGATTAACTCTGCATTTTCAAAACTATTAGCAACCCATTCTTCATTATGAACGCCTTCTACGATCCATGTATCCGAACTAAAGAGTTGTTCTAGATGTATTTCTCTTTCTTTTTCAGATCGCATTATATCTTTATGCCCATTTTGCCTTTTCCACACAACATTATCTAACTCATAATATGGAATATTTAATCTAGTAGCCATTTTTCTTGCTAATGTAGTCTTACCACTTCCAACAGAACCAATGATATGAATTTTCTTTGGTAAATTATTTTCCAATTAGATCACCACTTATCTTAATAACATTGAATCTATACTATTCTACTTAGTAGTTAAAATGACCTTTTTTAATTTATATATATAGTAAAGCAATCGCCATCCTTCATTCTAAGAATCCACTTTTTATTTCCACTCGTTACCGTGATTTCGAATGAACTTAATATCATTTAGATAATGCTCTAAGTGACCATCATCAATCATCTTTTGAAAAGCAACATCACCTTCATTTGCTTTTCTTTTAATTGTTTTACATAAACCTTCTATCCTTAACAATACCATCTTTAAATAATCTACTTCCTCTTTTTCACCGTAAGACTCAAAAAACAGGCTAACCCTTTGTTTTATGCGATCTGCATTATGTAAATGGCTATTATAAACTTCTTCACCATTTTCTGATAAATAAAATCTACTTAGTGGAACACATGTATAAAGAGTATAGGCTATGTCCCATAGTCTCGGGCCTGGTCCGGCTACATCAAAATCTATTATTCCAACTGGTTTTTCTCTATTAAAGATAATATTGTATCTAGCGAAGTCATTATGACATATTACTTCCATGTTCTTAGGAGTATTGTCAATCGGCTCCCAATCATCTGAAATTGGAAAATCACTTACAGCATTTTGATATAGACGGAGCATTTTAGCTATTTCTTTTAAGGAATCATCAGACCACATATATTCCTTTAAAGGGTCATTTCCAGCTTCCCCTTCAATAAACGATAAGACCTCTCTTCCTTTTTCATCAATGCCTAAGAACTTTGGTGCATAAATGTAACCCTTCTTCTCTAAATGTTTTAATAACTGATGTATTTTTGTACTTTCAGGCTTTAATTCGCGTCGCACAGTGTTACCTGAGCGATAAACGTTAGAAACATTTCCACCTGTTAGCTTTTCTTCATTTTCATAGTTTGACATTAAAAATCCCTCCTAAGGTTCACATTAAGAAAAATATCCAATGTTCCCTCTAAATATGGATTGTGAAAAATGAACTTCTTAATAACAGAATAAATGAAAGAAAAATAAGTGCTTTAAAAATATTTTTATATCTAACTCTTTTATATTATTATGTAACTTAATGATGCAATAATTAGTTTGATATGAATTAATTGGATACTTTAAATATTAAACTTTTAATGATCCAATCAATAGCTAATAAACTTAATTTATCTTAATATTTATCAATCGTTGCACCAAGTACAGAAGCGCGGATAAATTTTAAACTTTTAAATCTTTTTAATTCCTCCGCTGTACCTGTAACCACAGCACCGTTAAAACGAATTTCTCCATTTGTTTCTTTCGTATTTTCTTTAATTCCTAAAAGTGCTTCTTTCACAGAACTTTTATGACTGCCTTTTTTGCTTAATTCGTTCAATGTGCTCAGGAAAGAATTCACGCCATATTTTGCTGAAAGCGGTACTCCCCCAGAAAATGTAATTCCAAAAGCACCACCACCGCCTTTAGTTTTTACGTCGTCACTATCTAATACATTTTCCATATAGTCCATCTGCTTTTTGGATGATGTATCAACCCATAACCAATTGACGTTTTTGTAACCTAACTGCTTATTTAATTCCTCTATCGTCATAGGTTTATTAAAAGAAAGCGCTACTTCAATTAATTTGTTCTTATCTAAATCTGTAGCAATATCTAACTCATGAGGTAAGTATTCATAAGACAGACCTGGATAATAGAAATCTATTTTTCTTTCATTATTAAATTCGTTATAACGTACATACCGATGAGCTTCTTCATTAAGTGTAATGACTTCTACAGATCCACTTCCTTGATCAAGCGTTTTGACTCTTCCAAATAAAGGGATTCTTTCCATCTTTTTATCCCATAGAATTGTACGATCTCCTATTGTCTTGTATATCCTTGTGTCGGTTGTGACACTGAAAAGTTCGTAATTATTTACTCCTCCACTTATTGATAAATTTGCTCCATGAATTGTACTATATTCAGTATCCAGATTCGCCTCTAAACGTGAGTTTAATATGTTTGTACGCTTATTTAATATGTACTTACCACCGTATAGTAATGCAGCTAATAAGATCATTGTTGTAAGAAGCGTAATAAAGATATATTTAATCGTTTGTTTCCTTTTTGATTTTTTAACGACTTTCTGTAATGAGGAACTTGTAATAAAATCTATTTCTTCCTCTTTATTAATTCCATCCTTATCGTTCATAATTTGCCTCCTTATAAATTTTTTCAAGTTTTTTACGAGCTCTAAATAAATTTGTCTTAATCGAATTCACACTTTTGTCTAATAACGATGAGATTTCTTCATATGAAAGTCCTGATTGATACTTAAGAAGTAACAGTTCTTTAAAATATGGTTTTAATCGAGAAAGTGCTATCGAGAGTCCTTCGTTTCGCTCCTTTTCTAGAAAAATATTTTCTGGATTCTCAACTTCATCTGCTTCAAGAAAGATCTCATTGAAATTCAACTGAGATCGCTTTTGCTTTCGACATTGGTCATAATAATCGTTTAATGCAACTCTTATCAACCAACTACGAATTTTTGAAGTCTTAATAGAATCATAATAAAGTAGATATTTATAAGCAGTTTCCTGAACAAGATCCTCAGCATCCGATTTAGATACTCCTAATTTAATTAAGTACCTAAATACGACATTAAGTTCTGAATTGAGCTCGCTATTTTTATTTATGTCATCCATCATCGTCCTCCTTTCTGCTTACTAGACGAATACGAAACCAAAAAGTATACAAAATATATGAAAAAATTTCCAAAAATAAAAGAGAGCTTCTGAAAGCTCTCGAAAAATCGACGGATGCTTCTATTCAAAAATACATTCAGTATATTTGAATAGAAAATCCCAATACACTTCAAAAATAATTATAAAACTATCATTAAGTCTTATAATCACACACATTTGGCTCTTTTATTTTAAATGTGAACTTACAATATATCCTTTTTTGGAACCTATTTGTACGTAACTGTATGCTCTGCCACTTCCATAGCGATAAATCTCTAATTACACTACTAATAAATAATTGCGATAATATCTGTGTAACTTTATTTCCGCCAAAAAGTAGTTAATTCTGCTTTTTCTTGAATATTAAATTCAATCATTTTCTCAAGTAACTCATAATTGACAGGTTTTTTCCAAGGTATCCTAAACAAGCCTTTAGTAGCACTGTAACCAGCTTTTGCAATATCATCGGCAAAATGTACAATGCCCGCTTCTTCTGGTGAAACACTCATATGTTGCTTGGACGTAGATAAACCGATAATAAATGTGCCGTGATCAGAAAACATTGGTGTATTCCACTTGATTTGAGATTCTAGATTTGGGAACTTACCTGCAATCCACTCCAAAACTTCAGTTGTTCGTTCTCGGTGATCTGGGTTATCAATACCTGCTAAATACTTTGCAAAAACTTCCATAGGTTCCCTCCTAAATAATATGTAATTATGAATAGAATTTTTGATTTTTTAGTATTACTATGTAGTTCAAAACTCCTTAGAACGTCATGGTATCACTCATTGAATTGAAAGCGACTATACCTAAAATTAAGATTAAAATAAAAACTATTTGAATACATATTCCAACAATACTGCAAACTCTACCTGAGACAGCTAAACCTTTTCCCTTTTCGTTTGAATATTTAATTTCAGTTATACTTTTTTTAGAAATAAAAAGACCAATAATTCCAAGTATAAAGCCGATAATCGGTATTATTATCGATAAAACTCCTAATGTTAGTGAAGAAATAGATTTACTATTTGTTGTTCCCATGTCAAACTCCCCCTTTTATTATCCCAAAACAAAAACCAAAATATTATTTTCTTCTAATTTTACCTTAACATTTAAATTTTGTAATTTGGGGGAATTTCGTCAAATTTAGCATTTTTTTACAAAACCTCGTCCATTCAATTGAATATTTTAAAATTAAACGGCAGCATACATTTATTTCTAAGATCAAAATTTATACAAGCTCCAAAGGCAAATACGCATATTCTTCGTCTTTACTAATCTCACATTTTCTGACTTGGATGGCGTATTTAAAAATAGGACCGTCTATTACCGTCGTGTGGAACTCTCCACTTTCACCACACGGGTCAATTCCACGAGCTTCAAGTTCAGTTATAAATTCATGTGTTACTGTACGACCTAAATCTTCTTCTCTCATTCCTAACTTTAAATTAACGGTTACAACAATGGTAATAAATCCTAAATTTATAAACTCTTCGACTGCTTCACGATGGTTCATTCCCCATAATGGCATCCCAAGCTTTAAGCCTACCTTCTTTGTGAGCATGTCGTGCCAACAATCTTGAGTTGGCATATCCAAGTCCCCTGTAACTAATACTTCTGCCCCTTGATTTTTAGCATTTTCTAGTAGGTAGATAAATACTTTTTCGTAATCACTCCAGCTTGCTACTCCGTTATAGATCGGTAAACCAATTGACTTAGCTTGTTCACGAACAAGTTCAGGAGGCATTCCATGAGACCTAGAACGATTTCCTTCTTCTTCAAGCATGACAATTAAACCGACCGGATCGCCAACTTTCATAGCTTTAAATAAAGCGAGAACACTATCCTTTCCACCACTAAAAGATGTAATAAATTTGTGCCCAATAGCGTTAGTTTTCCAATTTTTTTTTTCAACCATATAATACTTTCCCTTCTTACTTACCTAAAAAATCCTTTACTGTAGCTTTTATGTATCGAACTTCAATAATCTATTATCATTCAGGTGGAATTTTATACGTTACATTTCCATCGCCATCTAAAAACTCCATCCGTGGAATATCGTTTTCATCCACTACCATTCTGATCCGAGGTTTACCTTTTGAATCTGATAGCTGAATGGTTACTTCACCTTTTGAATTTTTCCCCATAAATGCACGCTGTGTATTACCTTTCCAAATAGTCTCTAACTCTTTCTCTAGTTCCTCATCAGTTAGGTCAGAGTTTTGAATATCGCGTGTTCTTTCCATTAATTCTGGTAATGTCATGTTCGGTCGATCATAAACGGAAAACCCATAATGTCTTTGTCCGTTCTCATCAATATAATGCATTTGTACGACTTGATCTTGTTTATACTGATCAAAAGTTAATGAAGCATAAGATTCATAGTTTCCTTCATCATCCTTTTTACTGCCAAATATAAGACCGTCGCACTCATCGCCTTCCCCATTATAAAACATCAATCCTGCAATCGGGTCCTCTTGCCTATGCCCAGGAAGAATGTCTTTCCCGTCCATAATTGCTGGCGGAATATGATCATTATTAAATAAACGCATTCTTACCGTGCCATTTTTATCGACAATATTTATATTTTCAACATTAATATTCTTATAATCTTCCATTTAATTCTCCCCCTATACTCTACTACATAGGAGTTTCTAGCTTTTACTTAAAATTCCTTTTTTTTACAAAAACCAACAGATAATTAAACGATTAAACCCGACTATCCAACTCGATGATCTTATCTTTTTTAAAATCTTCCCATTCTTCTCTTAATAACCCCATACGAATAGAATCATAGTAATGTCCGTCATAGTAACGACATTTTCTCAATCTCGCTTCCATAGTCATACCCAATTTTTCACCAACTTTGATCATTCGATAATTTCCTGACCAAGTAGTATAACCTACACGCACCAATGGTAAAGTATTAAATAAGTGGTCTATCCAAAGTTTTAATGCACTAGTACCGTATCCACCGCTCCAGTATTGAGGGTCATATATCCCAATTCCCATTTCGAGCCAGTTAGAAGGTTTATGTTCCCAATAATAACTAACAATTCCAATTATTTTTCCTTCCACCTCTATAATCCACATCGAATCTTGATTCACAACCCGATCTTTTGTAGTTAAATATTCTTCAAAAGTCATAGATTTATGCTCATAATATGGTGCATCCCACTTTTTCCATTCTGGAGCTTTTTCTTTGAAAGTTAAAGTCCAAAGTGTATATAAGTCTTCTTCATTTATTGGTCTTATTTGTAATTCTTGTTCGATACGCAAGTTTATAATCACCCTTTTAATAGAATTTATATTATTTAAATTCCGTAAATTAAGATTGATTCCTTTATCTAATACAATACATCTTTTATTTCAAATTAAGTATTAATCCCTCAACTAATTCACCAAAAAAGGGCTGTATTATCAGCCCTTAATTTAGGTAAAAAATAATTATATTTTAGAAATCAAATTGATACTCTTCATTTCTTAACATAATGAAGCATTGCAAGTTGACCTAATTTTTCTACTTTCATTAATTTGTAGCTTTGCGTAATATTATCACCGCTATAAAGGGAGATACCCTTCCCTAAAACTATTGGTGCAATAGCTATCTGAAATTCATCAATTAAATTTTCTTTAAAAAATTCTCGTGCTAAGTTTCCTCCACCAACTAACCAAATGTCTTTACCCGGTGCTTGTTTTAAGTTTTCTACGAAAGTTTTAATATCTTCATCAATAAAAGAAGCATATTCATCTGATCCAGTTGTAGATTTTGAGAATACATAATTTTTATATGTGCTATATGGATAATCCATGTCAAATCCACGAACGACATCGTATGTACTTTTTCCCATAACTACAGTGTCAATTCTTTCTAATAGAGTATTGTAGCCAGAGTCTCCTTCTACTTCTGTTGTTTCTAGCCATTCTAAAGTACCATCAGGATTTGCGATATAACCATCAATTGAAGTACCTACGTATAAGATAATATTACGTTTGTTTTCCAAATTAAAAACTCCAATCATTAATGTTCGTATGAATCTAATTCATTCAATTACTAATTCATTTATCTAGTATTGTTGAAAATTTAATTAGTATGCTTTTTTGTTAGTTGCTTACATTTTCTATATTTGAATTAAGAATGTGTCAAAAAGTGAGATTAAAAATATAACCAGTAGGAAAAATTCAGTTACCCACTGGTTTTTATGTACATTATGAATTTCTATATTTTCCAAACATAATTTCATCATAATATTTATCTAAATAAGGTAAATCCAACTCTTTTGCAATCTCAATTTCAGCTTCTTGATCGTATTCTACCCTTACAAATTGGATTGAATTTGTGGAGTATGTTCCATCTAAGATTGCATATGAAGCTGTTGTTAGATCTAGTGAATTTCCGACACTTCCAACATTACATAAAATACCGTTTTTAAAAGTTTCTAGGAATGTTGTATGTATATCTCCATAAAAGACGATATCAGGTGATTGATCACTTATATTTGAATTTGTTATTTCACTATTTTCAAACATAGATAATCGTTTTTCTATTGGATGAAATGGTAAGATTCGTTCGAATTCACTTCTTGGTGAGGCATGGAAAAATCTTATTAATTGTCCATTTAATTCAAGATCTATATTAAATGGTAACGAATTAAGATATTGGTAATCATTTTCTGTTAATCTCTCTTTGAACCACTGTATAAAATCATTATCAGAAGGTGCCTGAATAAATACATCCCAATTTCCACGAACTACTTGTTCACAATTCTTTTGAATAAGCTCAATACAGGCTGAACCTTGAGGACCTTTTCCAATTATATCACCTAAGCAAAAAATTCGTTCGATTCCCCTTAATCTAATGTCCTTTAAAACTGCTTCTAATGCTGTTTTATTTCCATGAATATCTGAAATAATCGCAATTTTTGTCACCTGGCTCACCCCTACTCTCCATTTTTTTATGTAGTTTTTACAAAAACCTGTTAATGCTAGAAATAAATTTATTCATTAATATTATAACGAAAATTAAAGTAGTTTGATAAATTATTAATTACTTACGGTGTCCATCAATGCGTGCCTGCTTATAGCCATAATAGACACAAGTGCCATTTTGAGATAAGTCTTTTACATCAAAACCGCATTTTCGATAGAAATCAAAATTATTAGAAGAAGTATGAGCAAACCAATCACCGTGCGGGAGCTTTTGAACGCAAAGTTCAACTAGTTTTGTCCCGAGCCCTTTGCCTTGATACTCCGATAAAACAACCAAATCCAATATATTGGCCACCATAACTTGATCTGAAATGACTCTTACCATCCCAATCACTTTGTTCTGATCCCATACAGTAAATGCCCAAGAAGAGTTTTTAAAAATTAATGTAAATTTTTCCTTTTGCCATAATGGAGTGTTTCTAACCCACCCAGCGTCTTCAAAAAGTGCTTCAACATCGTCAACAGGAATACCTTCATTACCTTCCCTTATGACGAATCCATTGAAATATTCATACATACTTAACTCACCCTTTATTTTATTATCTTAATCTACATTTCAAGAAAACGCCTTAGTATTCCTTCTATAGAAAATACTCTTAACAAAATAATAAGACTGTAAAAACAGTCTTGAAAACAAACAAAACAGGGCTGTCCATGAGTCAGAAATTCTGACTTATGAGACGCCCCGTTTTACTTCTATTCAACAATTATTTTTTCAAACCCATTACTTTTTTAAGAACTTCATAGATATGAGTGTTTTCGTATGATCCTGACAATTGTTCTGCTCCAGCACCTGTTGCTGTTAAAGGTACCGTTACACCACCATGTCCACTTGTTGTCCAATCAATCATAAATTGATTGCTACTATTTGCTACTTTAAATGGACCGTCTTCTTTTGAAATTCCATCTCCAGACTCATCTTTACTATCAACATCTTCAATCGTTAATCCACCACACTCATGATCTGCTACAACTAGAACTAGAGTATCAGGGTGTTTTTTTGCATACTCTTTTGCGATTGAAACTGATTTATCTAGTTCTTGACCAGCTTTAATCATTTTTTCCGCATTATTTTCATGAGACATTTCATCAGTTCCTTCTTCTTCAACCATTAAGAAGAAACCATTTTTATTCTTTGAAAGGGTATCAATTGCTTTTTGAGTCATGTTTGGAAGTGATACTACTGGTTCGTAAAGATCCCCTTCACCTTCTTGACGTTGCTCAAACATTTCTTCGTTTGCAAATAGTCCTAACAACTTACCGCTTTTTGCATTTTGTAGTTCTTTTGAATTTGTCACATAGTTATAACCAAGATTTTTAGCCTCGTCAACAAGATTACCTTGTGTTCCTTTACTCTGTTCAGTTGTGTCTTTTGCAGGATGATCTTCGTATTTCCCAGCATTTCCAGCAGGATACCAAAAATCTTCCCCACCACCTAATAGGACATCTACTTTACTATTTTCAAGATACTGCTTAGCAATGTCACTTTGCTTTGATCGATCAGTAACATGAGCACCGAAAGCAGCTGGAGTCGCATCAGTAATTTGGCTAGTTGTTACTAAGCCAGTTGATTTACCTGCGTCTTTTGCCATTTCTAATACTGTTTTTACTGATTTTTTGTTTTCATCAACACCAATAGCTCCATTATAAGTTTTTACTCCTGAAGCCATTGAAGTTGCAGCAGCTGCAGAATCTGTAATAACTGAAGTTGAACTCGTATGTACAAGCCCAGTATAAGGCATGTCATCCATCGCTAGTTGACCTTTTTGTCCTACAGTAGCAAGCCTAATTGCTTCGCGATGTGCTGCGCCCATTCCATCCCCAACAAAAACAATCACATTCTTTGCCTTACCATGATGATTACTCTCAGAATTAGAGTTTCCTTTTGCATCGACAAAATGATTTAAACCAAGTGTTGAAACAGCGGCAAATGATAAAGCTGCACTAATAAATGTTTTCTTTTTTCCCATCAATAACACTCCTCATTGAAATATTTCTTACTTTCAATATAAAGGATGAATATTTAGGAATTGTTTAACTAGCGTTAATAGTTTTTTAATTTAAATGAACAATTTGTAATAAAAGTTAATCTTTATTAAACAAGTTAAACAAAAAAAGGAACGAAAAATCGTTCCATACTGGTGAATATAAGCCTAAGATTTAACGTTTTTCTGTAAAACCAAATACAATCCAAACATAGTTAGCATTATTGCTGTTGAGACCGCAAGTACCAATAAGTTATAGATTGGATTAATCGTTAAACCTAATACATGATCGTTTGATCCCATATTATAAAAGGTTTCTAATGGTGTACCTGGTTCTGGTAATACACTGTAAAAATAAAAAGATGGCACACCGTGATTAATAAATAAGTTATTAATTATAATCGTAATTAAAAAATAAACTACTAATATCGCAAAGCTCTTCAAAAAAACATTGAAATTAAATTTTGGACGATAAATAAATAGTAAGTACAATACACCTATTACGATAAATTCATGAAGAATTACATAACAAATGGCACCCACTTCAAACAAACTCGAGTAATTAACTAAAGAATCTGCAAAAACTAATGAAATATAACCTGCTGGCAATGATAGCGTAATAGCAATCAAAGATATAAATCTATTTCTAGTAAGAATCGCCCAAGGTACAATCAACCAAGCAGATAGATGACAAAGCTGTAGAGGTATGATATCGGATAGATCGTTTCCATTAAAATAATTATAAATATTTCGAATGACCATAAAAAGGATTAAAATAAAAGCAATAATTTTACCAACAAAATGCTTTGCTTCAACTCTTTTTCCACTCATCACTTTGATCAAAATATAACTCATAATAAACGGAGAAATCATTAAGATGTAATGTGGCCAAGTATACATTTCAAAATGCATAACTGATCCCCCTTCTCCCCTATGATCGAGCTACTTTCTAAATAGCAAAGCTTAAGCATCGAGAGCTCAGTAGACTATTCAATTTAGATTAACCCTTCCTGCAAATAACTCCTAACATTGAAAAACCATCAATGATTGTACTTCCTATAACTAGTTTATTTATTTTGACAACCTATTTATGCCAAGTTTTCGGCTTAATAAGAGTATTAATTAAGCCATGAAATCATCAATAATTTCAATCACTTCAATTTTCCCATTAATTAGAAGCTCGGGAAGTTCAGTTATAACATTTCCCTTCCAATATTCCTTAGCTTGATTAATTTTCTGAGCAAATGATACACCATCTTCTTTCGGTAAAAGATTACCATCCCCTAAAAACGAACTTCCATTAACTCGAAGTTTAACAATTTGTAATACTTTTCGGTTGAAAGAATCAAAGATTTCTTTCCACTTTAATGCATCCTCATAACTTTTTGCAGCATATAAACAAGATAACCTTGAAGGATATCCTGGGTATTCTTGTAATCTAACCATTTCTAAAATCACTTCTCTAATTGCTCTAGTTGTTTGACTAATATATTTCCTAGCAACTTCAGTATTTTCTACATCCAAATTTAACCCCTTTTCTGTATAATGATTGTAAAATATATTGATAAAATCTTCGCCCTTTGAATTTAACTGCTCCATCTCAAAAAAAAAGCTATATAACGTGTTTTTTTGATTATTGTTGAATTCAATAATCTGTCCTACTTTCATTTCTTTCTTTGTAACAATATGATAAACAGTCATTTCATTATCTTTCATAGTAAATCTCCTATTATTCTAAAAAATTATTATCTTTATTTTATCAAATTAATAGATTACTGGTAAAATTATCCATCCCTAAAACCGTAATCCATAATTAAATCTGTTTCGTTCAATTAATAAATATTAATAATTAGTACATCCTACATAAAAAAGGAGGTATAGAATGAAAAAAATTCCAATTATTATTGCCCTTGTAATGTTGATTAGTTTTCCAATTAAATCTCAAGCTTCATCTTTAAAACAACTACCTATTACAGAGAATACAAATCAGTGGAAATTAAGTATTGATAAAGCGATAACAGGCCCTAATCTTACAAAGGCTAAACCCGGTGTATATAATACTTATAGTTTAAAAATTAACAATATCGGCGATCAAAAGATCCAAAACGTAAGAGTTGAAGCTTTTCGAAATGAACCAGGTTCCAAAACTATGTTCGAACTTTTTACATCTGAGGATAAGAATGTTTTAGCTTCTAGGAAAAGCGACTTTCATCATCAAAACTTTCCTATTTCTGTGAAGGCAACAGTATTAGAAATTGATATTACTTGGGAAAAAGTGCTTGAACAAAATAACGTAAGACATTTTAAAGAAACTTTTATTTTTGAGCAATAACGATCCTTTTGATTAGGATAAAAAAATATGAAAGGACAATACATTTTTATTTTGTATTGTCCTTTTTTATTAAATTAAAAGAATCTTTTTCAACAATATAATCTGTATTTGTATTTTTTAAAACTAAATCAAAATTCCCATGATAAGGATGCATAAATAATTCGTATTGAATTCTCCGCTCTTCATGTGATTTTTTTAAATAGTCAAGATCAGTTCCTCTTTCAGTAACATCGCGAATACTTCTTCTCATTAATTCCGTTTCACCGTCTGTATAGATGTAAATTTTCAAATCATACAAACTCGGTTCAGTAAAAGCAACACTCATACCTTCTATAATATTAATTTTATTTTTTGTTGAAATTAATTCACTCTTAGCATATCGAGTGCCTATCGAATAAAAATCTACACCATTTCTCAACATTAGAATATCTCTTTCTAATACCACTACATTATGAGCAGCTGGATGACAAGCAGTCATTTTATCTTGATGTATCTCATTATTATATTCATAGTTTATACTTGTGTATTTTCTGAGACTAGAACCAATAATATACGGATCAGTATTTATATAATTTACGCCTGTTTGTCCTATTAACTTTAATAGATTATGTGCAAACGTTGTCTTTCCAGATGCACCATGACCAGAAATACCTATTATGATTCTTTTATTTTCTCTATTTATTAAATTAGCTATTTCTTTTAATATTTTATCCATGGGTCCCCTATTTTTATCGTATTTTTCAGTTATGCAGTATGTTTTTTATTTCGATTGTTTAGGACTACAGCCGTTGGTATCATTAATGCTATAATGCCTGTTAAAGTTTCTACGAGTCCTGCAGTTATAAAAAGTGCACTTGGACTACTAACCTCAATAAACCAGCCACCTAATGCTTGTGCTATTGGTACAATTCCCTGAGCAACAATCATATTAACACTGGAAACTCTTCCCATTACTTCCACTGGAATAACTTTTTGAAATACACTTGGTACTATTGTACTTACTAATGCAGAAGCAATGCCAATTAATCCCATAATAATTATTGCTTCCCAAACATTTGTTGCGAATCCTAATAAAAGTAGCCCCAAACCTTGAAGAGAAACGGCTATCATAATTAGCTTAAGACTTGGATTTTTTAATATAATTACAAAAGCTAGAATTAGAGACATAATGATCCCACCGCCTCCTAACATTGACTGCATCAGGCCAAACTCATTTTCATTTGCACCGAACGATTGTGCTAAAAAAGGTAATCCAACAAATAGCATTCTAAAACTGGCGTTAGCAAAAAGCATTGTAATGATTAACGTAAGAACTAAACGATTATGTAAAATGAATCTTAATCCAAAAATAAGTTCCCCTTTAAGGGTAGATTGCTTATCAGGTTTGGAAACGTTCTTTATTGGCTTTAGCTTCAGCTTAATCAAAGTTAATGCTGAGACAGCGAACGTAATACAAATAAATATAAAACATGTTTTCCCTTTATCAAATTGATATAAATAAGCACCGATTATTGGTCCTATTAAGGCTGTGATTTGCCAAGTTCCGGCAAATAAACTATTTGATTGAACATTTTTACTGTCTTCTATTACTCTCTGTCGAATCGAAGTAACTGCAGGCCAATAAAATGCGTCAACAGTTCCAAAAATAAACCCTAAAATCAAAATATAAGTCATATTAATACTATTTAATATAAGAAGGAAAAACATAACTAAAATTAAGATTGAACGAAGTAGATCAGACAAGATCATAACTTTTCTTCCATCAAATCGGTCTACAATCACTCCACCAATAAGCATAAACACAATCCTAGGTACTCCTACTACTAGCAAAAAAGTCCCCATCATAATACCAGAACCTGTTAGTTCCTTTATCATCCAAGGAACTAGAAAATAGTAAATAGAGTCACCTAATGCAGAAAATAAATAGCTTAACCAATACATCAAAAAATTACGACTTTTAAAAAGACTAGAACCCCTATTTAAACTCATACATCCTCCCAAAATTTTCACAACTCATATTTTAAATTAAACATGGCTTATCTATTTTAATTATATCATCGGTAAATCTACTGAATTGTTAGTTTGCAAAATAAATAGAATAATTCCAAATTGTATAACTTTTAGGGGATTTCTTTTTAATGTCTTTTACAAGAAGAGTGGTTTAGAAGTCGAAATAAAAATTAAACCGCAAAACGTGAAAATAGAAATAACTGAAGTGAAAGAACGTGTTCTTATAAACGTGGAATGTGCAAATTAAACCATGGATCATGCAAGTAAGTGTTTGGAATGTGCAATTAACAGATAAGATATTGCAAATAAACGGTAAACTGCAAATAAAACTAGTGAAACTGCAATTAAAATTATGAAAAATGCAATTAAAATTTACAAATCTGCAATTAAAAATAGGAAAAGTGCAATTAAATTTCCTTGTATTCCCCAAAAATTTGGTAATACCCATACCGGTTAGGGTATTATCACGTAAATACTGTTCGAATTAACTGCTGATAAAAAGAAAATTAGTAAGTTTTCTCTAAATCTTTCTAAACCAACTAAAATAATTACGAAATCTGTTTAAAATCTATGAAAAAGGATCAAAAATACAACTGAAAATAAAATTCATCTCTAAGATACCCCTCATTTCATTTTTAGACCGAGGTGTTAGGTACAAACTTTTCAAGCAAATAAAGCTTTCTTAGACTGACTATAAAATCAACCATTTTTAATTTAAATAAGGGGACACCCATTTGTCAGTTTTCCTGACCTTTAGGATTGCCCCCTCGAAAACTTAAACTAATTTTAAATTCGTTAAATGCTGCAAAGCTAAATAAAATGCACTTACTGTAAAGAGTTGATTTATTTCTCCATTCTTTATTTTAGCGAATACTTCATCTATATCTGCTAATTTAATTTCAATAAATTCAGTAGAATCAAGTTCTTGTTCAAATGCATGATTAGCATCTAAAATTAAATAAGAGATTACTTTATTATTTTGTGTTGATGGATTAATAAAAAACTCACCTAATAAAATTGGTTCAGTTTCTGTAATATAGCCAGTCTCTTCTCTTACTTCCCTTAAAATGGCTTCAGTATAAGTTTCGTTTACTTCTGCCTTACCTGCTGGAATTTCTATAAAAAACTCTTGGCCAGCATATCTAAATTGGTTTACTAGCACTATTTTATTCTCTTTTGTTACAACAATAGCATTAACCCAGTCTGAGTATTCATTAACATAATAATCCTGAATAATTTCTCCATTTGGCAACTCACAGCTATCTTTTCTTAAATTTCCAAATGGAGTCTTAAAAATATATTCTGAATTTAGCGTTTTCCATTTCTGCATATTAAACTCCCTAATTATTTGGTTTTAAAAAAACGATCTATAATAAAATAATTAGCTAACATAAAATGAAATTCCAGAGAACTATATCGAAATTACCGAAATAATAATTTCCATACAAATTCACGTTCAAATATACATCTCGTTATTTACTATTTTTTTATAGCCTACAAGTGTTGTGCGTTCATTTAACCGTTTTGTTTCGCCTGATTGTTTGTACCCCATTTTTTCATATAAATGACAGTTTCGTCTTTCTTCTAGTAATGTTCTTAATTCCCAAGTAGTTGCTTGTGGAAAATGCTGCTCTATTAGTTGAATTGCCTTTTGTGCAAATCCCAAGCCTTGGTGCTCTGGTAAAATGAACATCGGGCTAATCCAAAATTGCGTTTTTTCCTTCCAATAAACACAGACTGCTCCAACAAGAACATCATCGTGCAAAATTTTATAAAAACCTCCTGCAGGATAGTTAATCCTCTTAATTACCCGATCTATTGATTCGTTTGCAGGACTTGTATCAAAATCTTGATATTTTTCTAACAATGGCAAAAAGGCTTTTACTTGCATGTCAAAAATGATTTGTGCATCTGCGATAGTTGCTTTGTCTAATCGTAAGTTCATAATTTTCACCTCTAGGTAGTCGTGTTCATATTCTAATTTCTATATGTTTTATTGTTTTTCCTTGTTTAACTATTTTCCAAACAGTTAATAACTTTTTAAATTAGGTTAGTTTTCAATGAAACTCGTATGTTTTTTACTTATTTCACTTCTAAAGCAAAAGCATAAAATGCGTCTCCATGTGAAACATGTTTATCTTTTTTATCCCTCCAATATACTCCGTAAGAATAGTAATAGATTCCTTTTTTGGTTGGTACAGTAAAGTGGTTATTTTCAATTATTACTTCGCTTTCTTTATTATTGACAATCTCATTTAGATGGATTTCTCCCGGTTTTGGACTATAATTCATTACGATTTTTACAACTTCACCCGCTTTTACTGGAATCTTCTTTTCATCTTTTAAAAGTTCAATTGGTCCAGCCGTATCAACACACTCTGCTTGCCCTTTTGACTCCCAACAATACGTTCCTAGCTTCGTTTCATATGTTTGATTCCCTACTTTAATCTGTGTTTTTGGAGGTTTATCACCTTTCAAGCTATCATTTTGTGAACAAGCAGTAAAAGTAAAAAGGATAAAAAGCAGAGATACAATTAACCTTTTGGACATTTGCTATGCCTCCCATCTATTATTTGGACAATAAGTAACACTTAATTTATGAGAAAAAATTATTTTTCTAAAAATTTTAATTTTGTCCCATCCATTTGCTCTACAATTAGAACTTTCGTATTTTCATTTGTAGAATAAATTTTATCGCCTACATTTAATATATTAGAAGAAAAATTGTCTTTTAAAACTGCTTCACCTCTAATTGCTTTTTGAACAACCCCTAATTGCTCTTTAATTGTAAATTTATTAGTTTCAACATGCCCTTGAAATACATACTCATTTCCATTCATTAGTAAATAAGCCATAGTAGAATTTTGAACTGTATCAGCCATTTCGTGTACAGATGAACTGTCACTAGAATCATTAAATAAATTTTTAAAAGAAAGTTTATTAATCATTGAAAACGTTAGAAACAATAAAACGAATACACCTAAAGCAATTGTGATCCTAGTTCGCTTATTTTCTCGTTTATCATGCGCCTTATTCCACACCTGATGAAATGTGACTGTAGTGTTATGTACATCCAAGTTGTTTTTAAGCGTCTCTTTAATTTCAGAAATTGGAGCGTTTTCCTTCATTTAGATTCACTCCTTTTTAGTCTATGATCAACTTTAAGAATTTCATTGTCGGATAAGCGATTTCTCAATTTTACTAGTGCATAATTTAATCTTGATTTACAAGTTCCTATTGGAATATTTAATGAAGTTGCCACTTCCTCCAATTTAAGTTCTAAATAATAATGAAGCACAATCACTTCCCGACTCTTATAAGGTAACAAGTTAATCTCTTTCCAAAGTTCATCTTCCATTTCATTTTTTAAAATTGAATTTTCTACAATTTTGTCAGTTGAAATTGCAGAATTCAAACTAAAAATATGTTTTATCTTGTGTTTTCGAATCATATTACGCGTAACATTAACAGTTATTCTATAAATCCAAGGTTCAATTGATTTAGTAGCATCAAATAAATCCATTTTTTTAAATATGCGAATGAAGGTCTCCTGCGTTATGTCATCAGCCATTTCTTTTGATTTCGTCAAAAAGTAAGCAGTACGAAACACTAAAGAAGAGTGATTATTAAACAATTCTTCTAAACTATTTTTATTACTTTCAGCCACTAGATCTCCCCCCCTTTTTACCTTTTACTTTATATACACTTAAAACCAATTTATAGTTCGGTATATTTTATATAAATTTATGTTCTATTAAAATTACTAAAAAAACATGATTATATAGTATGTATTTTCTAATGAAGACAAACAAAAAAAAGCCACTTAAAGTGACTTTTGATTTTGTTAAACATAATAGTTTTACTGAGAAGAGAAAGTTGTACGATCTTTTCCTAATCCCAGTAATTACTACTATTCAATAAAATTATATTCCTTCTTCATCAACCAAGTTTTCATTTTCCCGTTTATTATGGAAAACAAACAATTTTTGGCCAAAGTAATTTACGATTGTGTATAAACCTGTGCTAATTAAAACTGCTAAATCAGTTTTCATTTTATCTGAAATAAAATCTGTATTGCTTAATGAGAAATCGATTATTTTTGCCCCAAGATTATAGGCAATAAAATAACTTACTAAAATGACGATGATAAATAGTGGAACACTTTTTGAGACTGAGCTTTGACTTTTAAATGTAAATTTGCGATTTAATAAATAACTTACACATGCTCCAATTGTATTTCCTAAAAAAGTAGACCACCAATATGACAAGCCAAGTAAATGTAGTAATAAATAGATTGCAGATAATCCGACAATCGTATTTAGAACTCCTACTGCAATAAAACGAAAAAAGGTTCTATTCATCTTTCATCCCATTATGCACCACTTCTTTTAGAAACTCGAAAGAATTGTTCGTGGAGTATAAATCCGTTTCAATCGCATATCTTGGGCGTTTTTTAACTTCATGGTAAATCTTTCCGATATATTCACCAATTATTCCGATTCCCATAAGCTGAATTCCACCTAAGAACCAAATTGAGACCATTAATGACGGCCAACCAATAATGGTATTTCCTAAAATATGCTGTGCAACTGTATAGCCTCCAGCAATTAAACTAAAGATTATTGATAAAAATCCTAGCAATGTAACGAATCTTATTGGAGCTATACTAAAAGAAGTAATTCCATCAAATGCAAATGAAATCATCTTTTTTAATGGGTATTTAGATTCTCCAGCTAATCTTTCCTTACGATCATAGTAGACCTTTGTGGTCGGAAAACCTACGAGTGGGACTAGTCCTCTTAGGAAAACATTAATCTCTTTATATTTGAATAACTCATCTAATGCTCGTTTACTCATTAACCTAAAATCTGCATGATTGGGCACTAAATTAATCCCTATTTTACTCATAAATCGATAGAATCCAAGCGCAGTTGAACGCTTAAAAAAAGTATCTGTTTCTCTACTATCTCTTACGCCATAAACGATATCGTAACCATCTATAAATTCTTCAACAAATGTACGAATGACATTAATATCATCTTGTAAATCGGCATCAATAGAAATCACACAATCTGAATGCTTGTTAGCAATTTCAAGACCTGCAATAAGCGCATTCTGATGCCCTACGTTTTTAGAAAGCTTTAATCCTTTAACATAATAATTTTCATTACTTTCATTTTCGATTAATTTCCATGTTTGATCTTTACTTCCATCATCTACAAATAGAATTTTACTATCATCTGAAATCAAATGGTCATCTATTAAATCTTCTAATACGAGAGAAAGTTGATTAGAAGTTTCCTTAAAGACTTCCTCCTCATTATAACAAGGAACAACTATTGTTAATAAAGGTCTTTTCATATATATTATTCCTTCCATTTCAACCGTTATTTTACTTCATATAAATAAATTCGCCATGCTGAATTTTTATTATCAAAGGTTTTTTTCAATACTAAATCATTACTTTTTGCATTATCTATTGGTACTGCAGAAAAGATATATTGCCCACCCATTTTCTTAAACACACTCATATTTAGCTGCAGATGATGAATTCTTACGTTCGAGTTCTTTTTGAATTCATAATTTTTCCCTAATTCCGCTACAAAAATATAGCATCTTCCACCCCAATGATCGAAGTAATTTTCAAGTAAGGGACTTTTCTTAAGTTCTGGAGCTATAATTTTTCTAAATTGATGCTTATACTTTAAAGAATAAAAATTATTATAAGTATCAAGTGTGTAAAAACCGTTATATTGTGCAATCGCTGGATGAATCCCAATACTTGCAACTCGGTAACTATTTTTCGGTTTACCAATGTATTTTGCAATTTCTGTAAATTGATCAACTGCATAAAATTGTTTATATGACGGCTTACCAGCTACTCGATATACGATTTCGTCATTTGCACAAAACATAACAAGAACTTGAACAACGAGACATATTTTTACAAACTTCTGCCAGCCTTTTCCTTTTAACCATAAAAGATAGCCACCAACTGCAAACATCATATAAATAATTAATGGCCTTAAAAAATGGAATCTAGCAAAATTAAATGTATTTAATAGTTGATAATGGTCTTTTAACGGCTTCCATCCTTTATAAAACCAAAATGCATACCAAACAGATAGTAAAAAGTTTAAGACAAATAAATAATAAAATCTTCGCTCACTAATATTTCTCTTTTTATTTCTAATTATCCAAAACGTTATAAATGATAAAGGTACGATGACTAAAGTGTGAAGAGTCAAAACATGAGTATGTCCTAAGAAATAGTTCTTGAATACTAATCGAACCGTATGCCAAAAACCTAAAGTTGAGCTTACAAATTCATTTCTACTAGTAGGTTCAGTTGGAAAAACCAATGAATAAACTAGACGATACTCGATCCCTAAATACATTATCGTCATTAATAAAATACTTAAAAAGAAAACTAAATTCAGTTTCTTTTTGACAATTACGTCCCTTAGCCATAAAAAGCCCATAAATGCTAAAAAGAAAAAGAATCCTAATACAAAACTAGAATAGAATGGTAATAAAATTAAAGTAATCCAATCTTTCCAATTGTGTTTGCCGCTTCTTATATTTAAAAATGCCCAAAGTGCTAATGGCATCCCCAATGTACTTAACATCCCTGATGGCCAAAATGGAGTTAGTGCAAACGCAAGCGAAACCCATACTCTAATCATGTAGTTTTCTTTTAATGTTATAAAATGTTTTTTTAATAACAAATACATACCCAAAAATGCAAAAACTCTAGTGATTGCTTGGGCAAATGAGTATGCTAGCATTGGTGGAAATATATTATTTAGCCACTGAATCCCACTAAATTCTGTTCCATATGCATTTCTTGGTAATCCATTAATGATTTGTGGGATTGTAGAATTTAAACCACCAAATAATTGACCAGAATTTTTAAGTGTTTTATACCATGCTATATTTGAATCCAGATTATCATGAACTCTTATATGAGCGTTTTCTCCTAAAATGAATAATGGAGAAAGATAGATCAGCATTAAAATGAATGCTAATACTAAATGTTTTTTTTCTTGACTCCAACTTGAATAAAATTTCATATTTGTTACACCACTTTACAATTACTTATTTCATTTTTAATTATTTAAATTTCACACGAAAAATTAACTTTCGATTTAAATCTTACTTTTATAAAGTCAACTACTATTCGATAATCCTATAAAAATGAAACGAAAAAATTTAAGACTAATTAATAATAAAACCCTAATATGAAATTCTCATGAAAATTAGGATAAAATTTCATTTAAATTTCTATTTTTCTTCGTAGAAATGTAAAATATATTAATTTTTTAATAGTTTGTGTCATAACAATTTGACAAAGTTACCTTTCAATGTAGTCAATTACGTTTACTGAAAAACATTAAATTAAAAAACTTTGAGGTGTTATTATGCTTATTTTTGTAGATGAAGATAAAAAACAGTTTCATCTTACAAATGGAAAAATAAGTTATTTGTTCTATGTAATGAGAAACGGTCATCTAGGGTCATTATATTTTGGAAAGGCTATTGATATTCATTCTGATTTTTCACAGATTCTAAATGATCATACCCCGACAACCTATACTTCTTATTATTTTGGTGACCGATCACTTAGTCTTGAAACGTTAAGACAGGAATATCCAGTCTATGGAACTTCTGATTATCGGGAACCTGCACTTAGTATCCGTCAGCTTAATGGAAGCCATATTTCAAATTTCATCTATAAATACTATTCAATAACAAAAGGAAAACCCCTTTTACAAAGTTTACCAGCTACTTATACGGAGAATGAAGAAGATGCAGAAACCATTCAAATTGTTTTAGAAGATTCAACCCTTAATGCCGAACTTATATTATCTTATACAATTTTTAAAAATTTATCTGTCATTACTAGAAGTGCCTATATATGTAATCAATCGGTGGAGCCATTTTATTTAGAACGATTTATGAGTGCATCCATTGATTTTCCTGACAAAGAATTCACTATGATTCAATTAAGTGGTACTTGGGCAAGAGAACGACATATAAAGGAACGAACTTTAGAGCAAGGTACCCAAAGTATCTCTAGTATACGCGGGGCGAGTTCACATCAGCATAATCCATTTATAGCTCTTAAAAGAAAAGAAACAACAGAAACACAAGGTGAAGTATATAGTTTTAATTTCATTTATAGTTCAAATTTTTTAGCCAATATAGAAGTCGATCAATATGATACAACAAGGGTATTAATGGGAATCCATCCATATCGATTTACATGGAAACTATCTGAAAATGAACACTTCCAGTCACCTGAAGTCGTAATGGTATATTCTGAAAATGGTTTAAACGGAATGAGTCAAACCTATCATGATCTATATCGTAACCATTTAATAAGAGGAAAATGGAAAAATGCTGATCGACCTATTTTAATTAATAATTGGGAAGCTACTTATTTCAATTTTAATGAAGAAACTCTTCTTAATTTAGCTAAAGATGCAAAGGAATTAGGAATTGAATTATTTGTCCTTGATGACGGATGGTTTGGGAAAAGGAATAATGCTTCTACTTCTTTAGGTGATTGGTATCCAAATTATGCGAAATTCCCTAATGGTTTTAAAAATTTTGCACAAAAAATTAATGAACTAGGGTTAAAATTTGGACTTTGGTTTGAGCCGGAAATGGTAAGTGCAAATAGTAATTTGTTTAAATATCATTCTGATTGGATCATTAGTACACCAAATCGGCCAGTCACACTAGGAAGAAATCAATTTGTATTAGACTTCTCAAAGAAAGAGGTCATAGAGGAAATCTATCATAAAATGGCCAGTATTATACGAGAAACAAATTTAGAATATATAAAATGGGATATGAATCGAAATATTACCGAAGCTTATTCAAATTCACTAAATTCCGATCAACAAGATGAATTTTTCCATCGCTATATTTTAGGGGTTTATGATTTATTCGAACGATTAATCACTGAATTTCCAAATGTCTTATTCGAATCATGCGCTGGCGGTGGAGGTCGATTTGATCCTGGTTTACTTTATTACGCCCCACAAGCTTGGGCCAGTGATAATACCGATCCAATCGAACGAATTAAAATACAGTATGGTACATCACTCCCCTACCCAATTTCAAGTATCGGTTCTCATATATCCGCATCGCCTAACCATCAAACTCAACGTTATACCCCATTATCAACGAGGGCAAATGTCGCATTGTTCGGAACATTTGGTTACGAATTGAATCTAACTGTACTTTCCGAAGCAGAAAAATTAGAAATTAAAAATCAAATTCTGTTTTACAAAGAACATCAATCATTAATCAGAAATGGTGATTTTTATCGTTTAATTAATCCGTTCAAAGGAAATGAAGCTGCTTGGATGATAGTTAGTAAAGACAAAAGCGAATCAATTATAGGCTGGTATAAAATACTTGCAACTCCAAATCCACCTAAGTTTCCAAAATTAAAATTGGTCGGATTAGATCCAAATCGCAACTACTTGATAAGTGGCCAAAATCAAACTTTTTTTGGAAATGAGTTAATGTACAATGGTATTCCGCTTTCACCTGAATTCAACGGTCCTAACAAAAAGACTGCTAAACGATCCGGTGATTTCCAATCTGAGATTATCTATTTAGTTAGTATTTAATAGAGTTGCCCAAAAAGAATCTTCATCACGAAGATTCTTTTTCAATGAGTTGGTCAATTAGTGTCCAGTTCTCTTTTTTTAACTTATGAACCCTTTATGAGTTAATTATTTTCGGGTTTCCTCTCTTTTTTAACTCATGAACCCTTTATGGGTTAATTATTTTTGCATTTCCTCTCTTTTTTTAACTCATGAGCCCTTTATGAGTTAATAAATTTCGTTTTTCCTCTCTCTTATTAACTCATGAGCCTCTTATGAGTTAATTATTTTCGCTTTTCCTCTGTCTTTTTAACTCATGAATCCTTTATGAGTTAATTATTTTTGCATTTCCTCTCTCTTTTTAACTCATGAACCCTTTATGAGTTAATTATTTTTGCATTTCCTCTCTTTTTTTAACTCATGAACCCTTTATGAGTTAATTATTTTTGCATTTCCTCTCTCTTTTTAACTCATGAACCCTTTATGAGTTAATTATTTTCGTTTTTCCTCTCTCTTTTTAACTCATGAGCCTCTTATGAGTTAATTATTTTCGCTTTTCCTCTCT